>QBXD01000010.1 GCA_003283875.1 SAR116 cluster bacterium AG-321-A13
ATAAAGAGTATAGGGTTATTTTGTAGGAAATTATTTAATTAAATAGGTTACATGATAAAATATTGTAACTTAAACTAATAAAACACAACTTTCCAGTACCCTTTATTACAGTCATAGATGGACATTGGTTCGTGGTTCTTTTTTCATGGGTGCTTTGAGTGCTTGGAAATTAAATCAATAAATATCAAACCATATTTTTTTAATTTTGTTGGCCCTACTCCGTCTATTTCAAGCATATCTATCTCATTTTTTGGTCTTCTTTGTGACATTTGAATTAGTGTACTATCGTGAAATATAGTAAATGCAGGGAGATTTTGTTTTTTTGCAATATCTAGTCTTAATGACTTTAGGTTGTTTAACAAAGCACTATCTATGTCTGTTAGATCTCTATTTAAATATTTTGGAGCTTTAGTATTTTCTTTTATAGATTTTATAGGAATATCTTTATACATAAATTTATTTTTATTTTTTAAAACATCAACACCTGTATTAGTAATTTGAATTGCACCATATTTCTGAAAATTTATTTTTAAATGCCCATAAGCAAGCATCTGTCTTAGAAATGATTGCCAAAATTCCTTAGATTTGTCATTTCCTATTCCATAAACAGAAAGATTTTGATGACCTTTATCAAATACTTTTTTATCTTCTGATCCCCTAAGCACATTAATAATGTGAACCTGACCAAAAAACTGACCAGTTCGATATATTGTGGAAAGAAGTTTTTGGGCCAATGTTGTACCATCAATTAGTGCTGGTGGGTTAAGGCAGTTATCGCAATTATTACAATTTTCTGACTTTTCATCAAAATATCCTAATAAAACTTTTCTACGACATTCAGGAGTTTCGCAATAAGATAATAAATAGTCTAATCGTTTATTTTCATGAAATTTGAATTTTTCTTCAGAAATGTTTTCATCTATCATTCTTCTTCTAATAACTAAGTCATCTAAACCATAAATTAACAATGTATCAGATGCTTTGCCATCCCGGCCTGCTCTACCTATTTCTTGAGAATAAGCTTCAACGCTCCCTGGAAGATTTAAATGAATAACAAACCTAATATCTG
Organism: SAR116 cluster bacterium AG-321-A13; assembly: GCA_003283875.1. Lineage (GTDB taxonomy): Bacteria > Pseudomonadota > Alphaproteobacteria > Puniceispirillales > Marisalimonadaceae > Marisalimonas. Next base: position 1,070 of record QBXD01000010.1, read on the forward strand.
GTTTATCAATGCCCATTCCAAATGCAATTGTGGCTACAACAATGTGTGCTTGATCAGTCATAAATTTGTTTTGTACATTTTTTCTTACTTGACCATCCAATCCTGCGTGGTAGGTACTAGCGTTGAAGCCTTTATCAATTAAAAATGAAGTGACTTCCTCAGTTTTTTTCTTTGATAAACAATAAATTATTCCTGATTGAGTTTTTCTTGGATTTAAATATTCAATTAACTGAGCTTTCCAATTTGTTTTTTGACTTATTGAAAGGCTTAAATTGGGCCTGTCTAGACTTGCAATAAATACTTTAACTTTTTTATTAAATATCTTTTCAAGAATATCTAATCTGGTTGATTTATCAGCTGTTGCAGTAAACCCAATAATATTGCTATTTGGAAATAATAACTTCAATTTTGATAATGCATTATAATCAGGTCTAAAATGATGGCCCCATTTGGATACACAGTGAATTTCATCTATGACAAACAGACCTATTTCCATGGTTTTTAAATCGTTAATAATATTTTCTGTCATAAGTCTTTCTGGTGACATATAAATAATTTTTGAATTTCCATTTTTGAAGTTTTTCCAAGATGTAATTCTTTCGCTATAAGATAAGTCAGAATGAATTTTCTCTGCTTGAACCCCACACTCTTTTAATGCTGAAATCTGGTCATCCATAAGTGAAATTAGCGGTGAAATAATTATAGTTTTCTTTGAAGAAATAATTGCTGGTATTTGATAACACAATGATTTACCTGCACCAGTAGGCATGATAGCAAGGGTATGATTTTCAGAGAGAACAGTTTCTATAATCTCTTTTTGCTCATATTTGTATGAGGAGTAGCCAAAAGTGTCTCGCAATACATCAAAAGCTTTAGTATTCAATTCATTGATTAAATCCACAATGTTGCCTTTTAAACTTGGCACCAAAAGGAGTTAGTGCGTCAATTAAATCTTGTTTAGAATTGCCAAAAACTAGCCATTCTTTAATGTCAACGTGTTGCGTTACTTCTTCGGCTATAGGGCTTGACATATGGTTGTTCAAACGTTGCATTGCACCATCACTATCAATAAATGTCTCTACTAATGTTGCTTCTGAATTATCATCAGACAAATGCCACTCATAACTTATAGTTTTTTCTTCTTTTAAATTAAATACATATTTTGCAGCACGTTCTTTTGACCATGTTAGAAATTCATTAGCATCAGATTTGATACTACATTGAATGACAAATATTATTTTTTGTGTTTTTGAATTTAATTCTTTCATAATATTATCCTAATTTAATTCAATTTAATCAGATAGGTAAATTGTAAATAATAACATATTTGAAGATAAATTATTTATTTATATTTATATTTATATTTATATTTTATAATCAATAAATATGCTTAAAATCAGATATATTATGTGGAGAAAATTTGTATGCAAATTGGTTTGATTGGTGGCATTGGGCCTGCTGCAACGGATTTTTACTATCGGAGTTTGATAGAAAAATTTGCATCCGAAGAAAAAAATTTGGATATGACGATTGTACACGCGGATGCCCCAACTCTAATTAAAAATTTGATGGACGATAACAAAGATGGACAAGTAGCAATCTATAATGATTTAACGCTAAGACTAAAAAAAGCAGGAGCTAACTTTGTCGCTATTACTTCTATCGCTGGTCATTTCTGTATTGAAAAGTTCAAAGAAAAATCTGTGCTGCCAGTGGTAGACCTTTTGTCCTGTGTGCAAAAAGAAATTAAACGCAGGGGCTATAAAAGAATTGGCATCATTGGTACCAAACCAGTTATGGTGTCAAAATTTTATTCAATGATAACATCAGCCGAAGTATTTATACCAGAGGATAACCTTTTAGATAAAGTGCACGAAGCATATGCAGAAATGGCAACTTTGGGTCGTGCAAATAATGAACAAAAAGAAATATTTGAAAAAGCATGTAATCAATTTCTTAGTAAGAATAAGGTCGATGCAATAATGCTTGGAGGGACTGACCTAGCCTTGATTTATCGATCAGAAAATGTTGATTTTAAATTAATTGATTGTGCAAAAATCCATGTAGAAGAATTATTCCGCTTGAATGTCAATTAAATATTTATATCATTAACTTTTATCAGACTTTTATTTTTAAAATGAAAATAGACCCTTTTAAAATATCCTATCCCAAACAAAGAATTGTGGAAATTAAAGAAAAAGTTGAAATGTTTCCATGGCATGAAATGCCTAAAGAAGGTGGCTGGTCTTTTGGAACAAATATAGATTACATGAAGAATTTAGCTGATTATTGGACCAAGAAATATGACTGGGAATCTCAGGAGTTCAGATTAAATCAACAGCCTAATTATAAAACAAAAGTAGATGATATTGATATTCATTTCATTTTTAAAAAATCTTCTTCCCCGAAGGCTATCCCATTAATTTTAATTCACGGATGGCCCGGCTCAATAGTTGAATTTCTGGAAATTATTGAACCACTTTGTGAACCAGAAAAATTTGGGAATAAAGACGAAATTTGTTTTGATATTATTGCGCCCTCTATTCCTGGTTTTGCTTTTTCTGGGAAACCAGATAATCCGATTGGACCAAGAAGAATTGCTGAGATTTTTAACAAACTTATGACGGAAAACCTTGGTTATGAAAGATATGTTGCTCAAGGAGGAGATTGGGGTAGTGCAATTTCTACATGGCTTGGTTTTGATCACTCAAAAAATTGTAAAGGTATTCATATTAACATGCTTCCCGCAAGACATATAGATGGGCCAAAAACAGAGGAAGAAAAAAATTGGGATAAACAATTTAATATAGATTATGTCTCTCAAAGCGGATATTTTGCTATACAAAGTACAAAACCTCAAACACTTAGTTACGCTATGATGGAGAGCCCTGTAGGTGTGGCTGCTTGGATAGTAGAGAAATTTTACCATTGGTCTGATTTAAAAGATGGAAGTCTAGATTTGACATACCAAAAAGATGATTTGTTAACCAATATTATGATCTATATCCTAACTAAATCATTTAATACGTCATCTTGGATTTATTATGGCAGAGTTAAAGAAGGAGGACGAATTCTCTCTAATGATGGGAGAAGGGTAGAGGTTCCAACCGGATGTGCTGTTTATCCAAAAGAGTTTTTATCATGGCCTCCTAAGTCCTATGTTGAAAGGCTTTTTAACCTAGTACATTGGACTGAAATAGACAAAGGTGGTCATTTTGCAGCTCTTGAGCAACCCTCTTCTCTAATAAAAGACATTCGAAACTTTTACAAAAAAGTCGTCATTTAAATAATTGAGATATTTTTACTAACTACAATATTGTCAGTTTAAGGGGCATTTTTTTTCTAGCAAATTCTGTACGCTCGTGCTAATTGGTCAAGCGAGTTAGTATTTTAAAATTTCTAATCAATTTCAAAATTTAAAACTGCTCAAGAATCACAGTCTATTGATAAGATAATAAGTTACTGATCAATTAACATCTCAGTTCCAGAAATAGTGGTCCTTCTAACATCTCTTATTTCATTTTGATCATCAAAATACAAACCTCTATGCATAGATTGTCTATTATCCCAAATAATAAGATCATTTTCATCCCAATTATGAGTATATAAATATTTATCTTTGGTAGAATGTTCTATAAGGTCATTTACAAATAAAATAGTATCTGGTTTTTCCATTCCTTCTATTTCTCCAATATGAGAAGCTAAAAAAATTGATTTTCTTTTTGTAAAATCATTTTTTCTTACAAGAGGTTGTTTAACAGGCTTGAAGTTTATTATTTCTTCAGCAGAAACCATTTCATACATATTAAGACCTAATTTTTGTCTTGAATATATTAAGGAGTGATAACTTTTTAAATTTTTTATTTTATGTTTTATTTGAGCAGGTAGATCGTCATAAGCGGCTCTCATATCTGCAAATTGAGTTTCACCTCCAATTTTAGCAACTTTTCTTCCTGATAATAAAGAGTACTTTGCAGGTATTTTTTTAAAGGATGCATCACTGTGCCATAATCTATTACCAAGTGCAAAAAACCGCTTATTATCTGTTTTTCTTAATGGTCTGTTATTCACATCTAAATTTGAAACGTCTCCAAACGAATCTGATAATCTCCTTTCTTTAATAGATCTAATAGTTGTGTTATTACCAGCTCCTTCAATTTTACCAAAGTATTTTGAAAATTTTATTTGTTGATCATCATTTATTTTTTGTTTTTTAAAAACTAGTAAACATAGCTCATTTAATTTTTTGTCTAACTCATTTATTATTGTATCGTTTAAATCTTCAGTAATATTAATTTCAGAGACAATTCCACCAAAATTTATATCTTCTTTAATAATTTCAATTTTCATAATCCTCTCTATCGTTTTTAGTAATAAATTTGATATACTATATCAAAAATTATAAATTATTGAAAATTTAGAAGGAAACACGGTTGTCTCGTAATTAATTTTTACCATCGGATTATGAACTTACGACTTTCATTTTATGAACCTAACTTTTTTAGTGTAAACTCATATGTTATTGTAGACGGGGGAACAAAAGATTATGACATATAATCAAAATAGATGGTTAAAGTAAAATAGCGAGGAGGTCCTCTCCAAGATTAAATTTCAATGTTTGTGTATTTGATGGCATTAAAAATCCTTATTAGTTTCTTTTAAAAACAAATACACACCTCCAATCATAATCAATAACGACCCTGAAAGACTTAAAAAATCAGGTAACTCTCTAAAGATTACATAGTCATAAAATAAAACAAAAATTAGAGTACTGTAAAAAAAAGGTATAACAAAGTTTAACTGGTTACTCCTAAGAGCAATTAAAAAACAGATTTGTGCACAAATCATAAGAAATCCAATAAGTATACAAAATAGTAGTTGAAAAAAAGTTGGTGTTTGCCAGAAAAAAATAACTATTAATGATGATAAAATTAGTCCAATGAAATTATTTATTAACAATATTTGTGTATTCTTTTCGCATTTAGTCAAAAGTTTAATAAAAATTGCTTCTAATCCCAAACAAATTGCACCAAAAATTGAAACTAATGCTACTGGTTCAATGTATAAATTGGAAAAATCAGGTCTTAGTAATATTATAGCCCCTAAAAATGTAATTATCATTGCAACTGATCTATATGGAAAATATTTTTCTTTTAATATTATTATTGAAAATATCATTGCAAAGACTGGATTTGAAAAGTTAATAGCAACTGCATCGTTGACTGGAATAAGACTAGAAGTGCCAAATAAGATTGTAGCACCTATCCATCCCAATGATGTTCTTGCGAGATGTAGTTTAGGATTTGGTGACTCAATTTTTATTTTATAAAATAAAGAGAATATTAAGACAAAAACAAATCCATATAAAAACCGTGATTGGCTTATTTGGAACGGGCTCAATGGTTCTCCAAAATAATCTTTTCCTAATATTTTAGCAACAATTGCAGTGCCACCAATAAATGCAGAGGCTGCCAACATATAAAGAATACCAAATATAATTTTATTATTTTCTTTAAGCATTGAGAATTAGTGTTCCTTATTAATAAAATTTATGATAATAATTGCTATCAAAATTTTTAGAACATATTTCATATAATGATGACAAGAGCACACATTATAAACAAAATTTTTACATTAATGTTAGTAAGTGTTTTTTTCACAAATGGTATAACCAAACTATTAAACCTCGAGCAAACTATTAATTGGATAGAAAGTTTTAATTTATACGGAGAAATAGTTTATTTAGGTGTTTTAGTAGAACTAATAATGCCTTTTAGATTTTGCTGAATATTTACAAAAAGATAGCTATATATACCATGATAGTTTTTTGTTTTATGACTGCCTTTATGTTTCATTCAGACCTCAGTAATCAAATGCATTTAACTCAATTCTTAAAAAATATTGGTTTAGCAGCTGGTTTCTATTTTTTAGACAAAAGCGAACAACATAATTACTTCAGAAATTAAATCTTTTATCCAAAAATTTTACGCTTAATTTTATTTGGTTATTATTTATTTAATTTTATGCTTTGATTTCTTTAGCCAACTTTCGTCAATTACCTGGGGCTTTATACAATCCAATCATTTGTGATCCTTTTTTGGCTATGGCATTTAAATCGATATCTTCAAGTATAATTAATTCTGCAATTGCACCAGTTTTCATCATAGCTAATTTAAGTGATGTCATTATATCCGCATTAGGTGCCTCAACTACAGCTGCAACATCATATATACCTCTTGTGTATGATAAATCCAACAATTTACCGCCAATCTTCTCTGATAGTCCACTTATCATTGCACGTCGATCTTCATCGGGGTTGTCTAACCAACCATCTGTTCCTTGTTTAGTATATTTCGCTAGAACTATAAATTTCATTTTTATCTCCTATTGTTAAAGTTTACTGATTTGTTCTAATTTTATTAAATATTATAAGTCTCTGAAATAAATCTAGTTACTAAAAATGCGTCAAGCCCCTCAATGCCTCCTTCTGAACCATAACCACTGTGTTTGATGCCACCAAAGGGTGTTTCAGGTGTACTTACAACAGTTGAGTTAACTGCTAAAAGACCAGCTTGAATCTCTGAACGCAAGTTATCAATTATTTTAGGATTATTTGTAAATGCATAAGACGCTAGTCCAAAATCAAGCCTGTTAGCTCTATCGATTACCTCATCAACTGATTTGAATGAATTAATTGGAAGTAAAGGTCCAAACGGCTCTTCATTCATGATTTTAGCATCATCTTTAACATCTGTCATTACAGTGGGAGAAAAGAAGCTTCCAACTCTATTCATTCGGTTTCCTCCCATTTCTATATTTGCACCACTTTCAATTGCATCTTTTACAAAATCGTTCATCACGTCTATTCTTCTTTCTGCAATAAGTGGTCCCATATTGGTATCATCTTCCAAACCGTTCCCAACCTTGATTTTGTTAGTTTCTTCAATGACAGCTTCTGTAAATTTATCTTTAATATTATCTTGTACTAAAAATCTTGTTGGAGAAACACAGACTTGTCCTGCATTTCTAAACTTACCCGCAACTGAAATTTTTGCAGCTTTTTTTATGTCAATATCATCAAACACCATTAGAGGAGAATGCCCACCTAATTCCATTGTGCATCTAATCATATTTTCAGCTGCAAGTTTTTGAAGATGCTTTCCAACTGGAACACTGCCAGTAAAAGATAATTTACGCGGTATGTTAGAACTACATAAATATTCCGACACTTCAGATGGAATTCCAAATACTATATTGAGCACACCAGGAGGCAGGCCTGCTTCCACAAAAGCCCTACCAATTGCAATAGCAGTACCTGGAGTTTCTTCACTTGGTTTTATTGTAATTGTGCATCCAGCTGCTAGAGCTCCACCAATCTTTCGGACAACATTCATAACCGGAAAATTCCAAGCAACAAAAGCAATAACAGGTCCAATTGGTTCTTTTATAACAGTTTGAGAAAGTCCATTCATTCTTGAAGGTACTAATCTTCCATATGCTCTTTTACCCTCCTCTCCGTACCATCTCAATACATCTAACCCAACAGAAAGCTCCATTTTAGCTTCTGCTAATGGTTTACCCATCTCAACAGTAAGGTTAGTAGCTACATGATCAAATTTATCTTCAAGTATTCTACATGCATTTTCTATAATTTTTTGTCTATTAAGGGATGGTTCCTTTTTCCAGGATTTGAACGCTTCTTTATTAGATTCTAAAGCCTCTTTTAGGTCATTTTTTGAAGCATGTGGTAAATCACCAATGATTTCATTAGTGGCTGGATTATATACGGGTTCCGATTTATTTTCTGAACCTGCTCTCCATTTTCCATTTATTAATAATTCTAATCTCTCATACTTCATAAATCACTCCTGAGCACAAATAAATTCATTGAAAATAGTTATCTATATTACTAAAGTTAATTAAAGAAAAATTTATTTCAATATATATCTAAGCGTATCAAATGAAAACAATAAATGCTGATGTCGTTATATGCGGAGGAGGACTGTCAGGCATGATGTGCAGTTTAGCCCTAACTAGATTAGGGATATCTATTTGCACAATTGAAAAATCAAATTATTCCCTACAACAAATAAAAGATACTAGATCAACAGCATATCTACTTCCATCGATAAATTTCTTAGTTAAAACCGGGATATGGAAGCATCTTTCGAAAAATATAAATCCGCTTAAAATACTTTCTATCATCAACAGTAAAAATGGTTATCCATTCAATCAAGTTTTGAATGAAACTCAGTTCAATGCCAAAGAAATTTCTAAAGAATATTTTGGTTGTAATATTTCTAATTGCGAAACAAAGCAAATACTCATGAAATTAGTAAAGAAAGATAAATTGATAAATTATATTAACAATGAAATTGTCAATATTGAAAATTTTGAAGACCATTTAATTATAAATCTTAGAAATAAACTAAGTATTAATACAAAACTTCTTATAGGTGCTGATGGAAGAAATTCTTTTATAAGAAATTATCATAACATTAAAACACAAATAACAGACATTAAACAAAAAGCTGTTACTTTTATAATTCAACACCAAAAATCTCATAACAACATTTCGTATGAAATTTACAATACAGGTGGACCTTTTACAACTGTACCACTTAAAAGCAAAGAAGAAAAAAGGTCTGCTGTGATTTGGGTTAATGATAGTATAAAAATAGACAAACTTCTAGGTTTAAATAAGTTTGAGCTTCAATCTGAAATAAATAAAAGGTCTTGCAATAAGTTGGGTGAAATTTCGGTTGTTTCTGAATTACAATCTTCTAATGTCAACGCACAATTAGCTGATAAATTTGTAGACAATAGAATGATATTGATAGGTGAAGCTGCTCATGCTTTGCCACCGATTGGTGCCCAAGGTTTGAATTTAACTATTAGAGACATTAAGGTAATTTTCAATTTAATTAGAAAATATCAATACTCAATAGGCTCTAATGAGATGGTTGCTGAATTTAATGTCAAGAGATTACTAGATGTAAAAATACGTACCACAAGCGTGAATATTTTAAATAAAATCTCTTATTCAGATAATTTAATTATTAGAAGAACAAGAGATCTAGGCTTAAGCTTTTTACAACAGGCAAAACCTATTAAATACTTACTTATGAGATATGGATTAGGTTCGTAAGTTTGAGAAAAAAAACCGGCTTGAGACTTCATTATAGTATATGCAAATTATTTGAGGTAAAAATATGTTACAATATTATATTAACTGGAAAAAAACAAATAAATTGGCGAAAGCAAAAACTTAGTTTTTCTGATTTTGGAGTTGCTTGGATTTAAATCATAAAAGGTGTTTTAGTAAGACTATTAGCTTATTATTTTTAATTATTTAATGTTTTTTTATAGATATTTCTGCATAAAATTGCACATTTAGGACAAAGTAAAAATCAACCATTTCTTTATGTTCTTCGTATTTATAATTGAAGGGCTTTTTTAAGGATGATTGCATTAGAACAATAGTTATATTTTATAAGAAAATTATAAAATTTCTTAACCCAGTGAAAAATAAAAAAAAATAAAATTCAATTGTAGACTAAATTGTAGACCAAATAATTATAATTCTATAAAATCTAATAAAATCAGATGATTAAAATGAAATAATGAGGAGGTTCCCTCCGCCATAATTTACAGAAACGTTCAATATATACAGATATGTAAATAACCATATGTAACTAAAAAAAGCCGTTTAGTTTTTTTTGAAGTTGCCAAAATTATATGGTGTAGTTCTAATTTTATATTGTTCCTTTTTCGTGCAACTAATATATATACTAATAATTTCTTTAACTGGGAAACTAATTATTTTGACAATTTTTAAATTTATATATCCTAATATTTATCAGTCCTTATATAGCAAAGGTATATTTAAAATTGTCTAAGTTGAACCTGATTATAATAATTTTTTTCTATAAATTTTGTTTCCTAATATCCGTTAATATATACGCTCAAGAAACTATTTTAAAAAAAGAAAAATTCAATGATTTGTATAATTCAATTGTAAGTATTCATTCAATAATTCCTAGTGAAGCAAGAACTTCAAAAAGCCTTGGAACTGTCAGACAAGGTAGTGGAGTAGTAATTGATAATAAAAATATACTCACAATTGGCTATATTGTTCTTGAGGCGAGTGAAATCAGCATCGGCTTATCTAATGGAAAAAAAATACCTGGAAGATTAATTGCGTACGATTTTGAGACTGGTTTTGGTTTAGTTTCCCCTATAATTCCAACAAAATTAAAATCTCTAAAAATAGGTGACTCAAGTAACATTAAAATGGACGATTCTATCTTTATACTTCCTTCACCAATTATGGGTATTGGTTCTTTAGCTAAGATGGTTTCTAGAAGGCCCTTCGCTGGTTGGTGGGAATATTACTTAGAGAAACCTATTTACACTTTACCAAATAATCCAGCTTGGGCAGGAGCCCCTTTAATTAATTCCCAGGGTGAAATAGTGGGAATAGGTTCTCTTTTCATTAGAGATGCTGTAAGCCCGGAGATAATATCTCCAGGAAACATGTTTGTTCCTATTAATCTTTTAAAACCAATCATGAAAGATTTAGTAAGATATGGTCGTAGAACTTCAAATGTTAATCCTTATATTGGATTATTTTCAGATGATAATAGTGGTAAAATAGTTGTTACTAAAGTTAGTAAAGATGGACCTTCTTATAAAGTCGGAATTAAGCCAGACGATGAAATAACAGCAGTAAATGGACAATTTGTTAATAATTTAGAATCTTTTTATAAAACTGTCTGGAGTTCTGGAAATTATGGAGTAATGATTAAAGTTGATGTAATGCGGAATGGAAAAAAAATGAATTTTAACATACGTTCAATTAATAGAATGGATTATTATCTTAAAAGCAACTCATACTAAATAGTCATACTAAAATATTATATAAATGAAAGTTTTTCAAAAATTAGATGATTTTTTGAACTTTGGCTGGGCACAGATTTCTCGGGGAAAGGCTGACAAAAAATCGCCTGCTAGACACCCTACCTTTGTTACATCAAGTGCGGATGGCTTTCCAAATGCCCGCACGTTAGTTATGAGACGGTGCGACAGGCAAAATAACCAGATAGAGTTCCATACAGACAACTTATCTTCAAAAATGTTGGCCCTTAAAGAGAACCCACGTGCTGGAATTCACATTTGGCTACCAAAAGTGCAATTACAAATTCAGATGGATGTTGTTGTTGAAGTTAAGGCTGGCGACATTACTATTCCATACTGGAGAAATGTTCCAACTAACTCCAGGATAGCTTATGGAACTATTCCTGGTCCAGGTACTGTCATTGGAAGCCCCCTTGCCTATAATCATGCCCCAGATCAGCAACGTTTTGCCGTTTTGGTATGTAATATACAATCAATTCAGCTATTGCTTTTAGGGACTAAACATATTCGTGCTTATTACAAAAAGACAACTAATTGGCAAGGAGAGTGGCTCTCTCCTTAAATTCTTTAAGTCTTTAGAATGTAATAAAAACAGATTATTAAAATAAAATATTGAGGAGGTTGTCTCCCCAGTGATGAGGAAATTTTTATGAAATTATTTCATCAATATTGTTGTCAACTATTACTGGATTTTCATAAAATTTTATTTTAGGTGGTGAATACCTGTCTGTAATCCATTTAACCCTATCTTCATCAAACCAACTTTTTGCATTCTCTATATTATCAAAACAATAAACTCCGCCTGCTAGATTTTTTGAAGTATCACAGATATAGTTTTTTCTAATTAAACCTGGAGTATCTTTGTAAATGGGTGATGTTTCTAAAAACTTCTCTTTTAGAAGTGAACTAGTTAATTCTTTATCTATATTAAAGGTAACAACTGCAATTATCATTATAAATATCCTTTTAAATATTTTTTCCAATCATGTGCCGGGTTAAACCCTAAAACATCTCTAATTTTCTTTGAAGATAATATTGACTCATATTTTTCCATATCTCTTCTCATTTTAACATTTGGAAAAAATTGCTTAATTATTTCCTCAGTTGTTAAGCTAACTGAGTTAATATTATGGGTAACATTAAAAACCTCATAACCAAGTCCATCTTTTTTAATACACAGTTCTATCGCTTGAGCTAAATCTCTTGCATCAATATAATTAAAGAGGTTTCTTAATCTTATGCTTGGATTTTCACAAAACTCTTCAAATCTATGATATTCGTCAGGTTCAATTATATTACCAATTCTTAATGCATAAATATCAATACCGGTTCTTTTTTGAAAAGATTTACCAGTTTTTTCGTTCAACACTTTTGAAAGCCCATAGCTATCTGTAGGACTTGTTTCATAATCTTCTTCAATTGGAAGCCATTTAGGAATTGGATTACCCTGGGCAAAACAAAAGCCATATGTTGTTTCCGAGGATGCAAAGATAATTTTTTTTATTCCTAGTTTTGTAGCGGCTTCCATGACATTATAAGTGCCTAATGTATTAATACGAAAAGTTTCATTGTCTGGCTTGACTAAAATTCTTGGTATTGCTGCTAAATGAACAACTGCTCTGAAATTTTTTATACCTTCACCTAATTTAAGCTCTGGTATATTTGCATAACCTGATAAAGCATTAAAGACTTGACCAGAGTCAGTTATATCTAAGTTTATATTATCTACTCCATTCATCACAAGTGGAACAAGATCAGCATTTACGACAGAATATCCTTTTTCTAACAAATATTGGATTAAATGCTTACCAGCTTTTCCACTTCCACCCGTCACAAATATTTTAGGTTTAGTCATGAATTCCTCAAACGTTATAATTTTTAAAAATTACTATTTTAGATTAAATTATAGATTGAATAAATATTGTTCTAATAATTAAATTAAATCAAATGATAAAATATTGTAACTCTTGAAAAGAAAGGTTATCAAATGCCCACTTTATCACCACCTCAAAATCCAGAGTCTAAACCTCGTGTAAAAGCTATTTTCGATGATATTCGTGCCACGCGTGGTAACGATTTCATAAATAATTTATGGTACTATCTTGCCTTCAATGAAGATTTGCTTGAAAATACTTGGAATGATGTAAAATCAGTGATGGCTAGACCTAGTCATTTAGATCCTATGACCAAAGAACTTATCTATGCAGCTGTTTCTATAGCTAATAGTTGTGAGTACTGTATTCACTCTCATACCGCTGCAGCTAGAGCCAAAGGTATGAATGATGAAGTATATGCCGAGTTTCTATCTATTGTGTCTCTTGCCGGTAGGACTAATCATCTTCTAAATGGAATCAAAGTTCCCATAGACCCTGAATTTAATAACCAGAATTAGTTGATTTTCTAATTAAGCTTTAGATATGTATAATGAAAGGATTTAAAAATGATTACTCGGCACACCAGCCCGAAAGTGAGCGAACCTGCACCCAAGCTTTGGTCTAATTGTATTGTATGTGACGGCATAGCATATATTGCTGGATTAACGTCACGAAATGCGGATGGCGTAACGATTGATGGTAAGGATGAATACGAACAAACCAAAATCATTTTTGAAAAACACAAGGCTTTGATTGAAGTAGCTGGTGGCACAATGGCTGACTTCACCAAACTGACCATTTACGTAACACGCATTCAAAATAACAAAATGGTCTGGAAGGCTAGGGCTGAGTTCTTTAAAGGCAATTTTCCAGCCTGTTCCCTAGTCGAGGTTTCAAACTTGGCAAGTCCTGAAATATATGTAGAAATTGAAGGCATTGCCCATATAGGAAAAGGTGTCCATCAATAAAAACTCATAAAGTTGGAAGCTAAAACATAGATTGAAAAATTATAATTCTATAAATATGGATGAAGCAAATGACTAACATAAAGTACTGAGGAATTTGTTTTTGTTTAATTTATGTATTTTACAAGCTGGACCAATAAACAAAAATCTTGTTTTAGATTACCCTTCATACGATCAGATGTTTTCATTACTTTTGAAAGATAAAATTAAATATTGGAATGTAAATGTTTTTAATATTTACGAAGATATTTTTCCTCAAAATTTGGCGTATTATAATGGATTTATTATAACTGGAAGCGCTTACGGTGTTTACGAAAATCATACATGGATTAAAAAACTTTTCGATATTATTAATAAAATTGTTAATTTTAAAATTCCTTTGCTTGGAATATGCTTTGGACATCAAGCTATTGCTCAAGCTTTAGGTGGACACGTAACAAAATCTTCAAAAGGTTGGGGTATTGGAATAAAAGAAATAACAACCAAGAAATATAATAGTTTGTTAGGTGATTTTAATAAATTAAACTTAATTTTTTTCCATCAAGATCAAGTTGTTAAACTTCCGAAAGAAGCAGAATTGTTAGCTAGTAACTCATTCTGTAATATATCTTCTTTTTCAATTGGCGGCTCAGTCCTAACTCTTCAAGCTCATCCTGAATTTAATCATGATTTTAGCCTGAAACTGTTAAAAGCAAGAAAATCTAATATTGAACTTTTAACTTACTTAGAGGCAGAAAATGAACTTAAAACATTAGATCATGATGGTGAACTTATTACACCTAACATTATCAAATTCCTTGAGCAAAAATGTTAGTATTAATTTTTAATTCAGTGATATAATTAGAAAATATTGAAGGATTGATTTTGAGTAACTGTATTTTTTGTAACTTACCACCACAGAGAATAGTTCATGAATATAAACATTTTTATGTAATAAGAGATGCTTTTCCAGTTACTCCACTACACTCACTAATAATAACAAAAAGACATGTTGTAAGTTATTTTCAATGCTCAAAAGCAGAACTTGAAGAAATACCAATAATATTAGACACACAAAAAACAGAACTAAAATACTTAGATAATGAAATAAGAGGTTACAATATTGGAATGAATATAGGAGAGGATGCGGGTCAATCTATTTTTCACTGTCATATTCATATAATTCCTAGAAGAGAGGATGATAGTCCTAACCCTAGAGGTGGCATAAGGGGAGTCATACCTGATAAACAAAATTACTAATTTTTTAACAATTATATTTAAAATTTAATAAAAAACTAACAAAATCTAATACCGTAGAATAATATTTGAAGGACGAGAAAAATGTATAAAATGATTATTTTGTTGCTAAGTTTTTTTGGCCCCTTAGTTGTAGGAAGTGGATATACATTTGCTGAAGAACAAACTTGTATTTCATCGGACGGTTCACCAAACCATGAAATAGGAAATTTTCCTACGCGAGGTAATCCTCATAAATTTAAAAATCAGAAAATTAGTTTCTGTTTTTCAAAGAATCCAATAAAAAAAAATAAAAATAAATATATTGCTTCAGTTGTTGGCGTCACCCTCACGGGCATTCCAATTAGACCTGGAACTGTGGATTGGTATGATAAAAACTCTCCAAGAAAGCATAGCAAAGATAAATCATCGGGATTAAATTTGGAAGCAATAAGACCATATGAAAAAATATTTGGAATAGATAGATATAATGGTCATGTAGATCATAGAGGGTTGTACCACTACCATAAGTCAAACTCTTTATTACTATTAAATGGTAAACCTCTTATTGGTTATGCAGCTGATGGATTTGAAATTTTGTATATTCCTAATAAAGTAAAATCTTCATGGCAACTTAAAAAAGGCAAAAGAAAAGTTGAACCTTTTGGAAAATATGACGGCGCATTCAAGGAAGATTACAGATTTGTTAAAGGCAGTGGAGATTTAGATGAATGTAATGGTAAGTTTGTTAATGGTACATATAAGTATTTTGCGACTGAGACTTTTCCTTTTTTCCCGAGATGCCATTGGGGTACAATTTCAAAAGATTTTAGACCAAAAAGATAATAAACTTACTTAATTTGCAGGTCGTCCTTTGCAACATTTTCTGTCACCATAAAATAAATCTATTACCTACATGGAAATTAAAAATTGAATATTATTTATTCATCAATACAGTATTAGTTTTAAAATTTGAAGTTGGAGATAAAGATGTTTTGTATTATTTGTAGTGTCAGATATTCTAACCCGAAATTAATGCACGTAGGACATCAATATATGGCAGATAATTTTGATGCTAAAACGTTTGATGGGCTTTTAGAATTCAAATCTTTTCATATAACTCCTGATAAGGGATTAGGTATTTTTACTTTTAATAATCAAGAAAATTTGAAGAAGCATTTGTCTGACGTAAAAAACTTCAATAAGGATTATGAAGATAGATTTTCATGTAAAATTACAGTAGATACTGGAATTGTAAATCCTGATTTATACTATAAAGCGTAAACAAAGAGATTGTATCAATTAAAATATTATAGATGTTTGATAAAATAAATAATTCTAATTAGTTTACAGATTTCATGAATTATAAATTTCAATCTATACATCAAGTGTCGACAAAAATTGTTGAGTAAATTATTGAGATAGTTATATAAAATTTTTAATTTTAAGATAATAGCATATCTATTTTTTATCTTCTATAAATTGTGATCATTATTTCACTTCAAACAAAATAACAGCAAAGAGATTATTCTCATCTGTCCATGTTGCAATTTTGTTAAAACCAGATGAGGCTGCCAATTCTATGAATTCATTAATGTGGTATTTATATGAGTTTTCTGTATGAATTGTTTCTCCAGCTGAAAAGAAAAAGTTTCTTTCGCCAATGCTAACAGCTTGGTCAATGCAACTTTCAAGATGCATTTCGATTCTACCTTCAAAAGTATTATAGCGAGCAATGTGACGAAACAAATTTAGATTGAAATTAGCACCTAATTCTTCGTTGATTCTAGAAAGAAGGTTTTTATTAAAAGCTTCAGTAATACCATATTTGTCGTCATATGCTTTAATGAGCATTTCATAATCTTTCTTTAAATCGACACCTATTAGCAATTTTCCATTTTTATCAACAGTTTTACTAATTGTCTGTAAAAATGCTGTGGCATCAGCAGGCTCAAAATTGCCAATGGTTGAACCCAGGAAAAATGCAACTTTAGACTTTGGAATACGTTGAGATTCTGGAATTTTAAGTGGAGAAGTAAAATCAGAAGCAACTGTTAAAACTTCAAGTTTTGGATATGCCTCACGTAATATTCTTGCAGAATCTTGGAGCTGTTCTTCGGAAATATCTATAGCGCATAATGAAACGGGTTCATTTACTGCATCTAGAAGTATACGTACCTTCTCAAGAGATCCCGAACCATATTCAATTAGTGTAACGTCCGAACCAAGATATTTTGCAATTTCATTTACATTTTTATAAAGAATTTCAATCTCTGTTTTTGTTGGGTAATACACATCAAGTTTACAAATCTTTTCGAATAATTTTGCACCTTTAAGATCATAAAGATACTTAGATGATGTTCGTTTGGGTATTTTATCTAATCCTGAAATTACATGATCTAAGAATATATCTTTATTACTATTGTCATTAGCATATACACTAGTTGTAGAAGTAAATTTATCTTTAGCTAAACGTATTCCTGAAAATTGCCAGCGTGCATTTGGAGGAAAGAAGTTTCGATAAGAAGCTCTTATATGTTCTGAAGGGGTTGCGCAAGAACCACCTCGTAAGACCATCTGACCAGACATAAACTTGCCATTATATTCTCCTACAGCACCTTCTGCAACCTGATAGCCAGGATAAGCACTGAACGAACTTTGGGTCCATTCCCATACATCTCCATACATTTGTGAAACACCATCTTTTGTTGAAGGTTGAGGCTCAAATATATTAGCATCAGCAAAATGTCCATCCAATTCAAAAGAGTTGGCAATAATTTCCCATTCAGCCTCTCGAGGCAACCTGGCATTTGTCCATCGAGCAAAAGCGTCTGCTTCATAATAACTTACATGGCAAACTGGAGCATTCAGATTAATTGGACGCATACCACTCATTGTAAAATTAGACCAAGTACTATCATCATTTTTGTGCCAATACATTGGAGCTTTCCAATTTTCTTTTCGACATAGTGCCCAACCATCAGATAACCAAAACTCAGCCTTGTTGTAACCACCATCTTCGATAAAGTTAATATACTCACGATTAGATACTGGATATTTTGCTAAATGAAATGGTTCGAGCCAAATTTTATGTCGTGGACCTTCAGCATCAAAAATAAAATCTTTGCCGGAATATCCAATTTCAACAAGTCCTCCAGGGTGGTCTGTCCAACTAGTTTCACTTACACTCAATGCTATAGTTGTGGGATGTTCTATGTAAACAGGATATAATGGGTTTCTTGAAAGAGCATGTTTGATGTCAGTTATTAAAAGTTCTTGATGTTGCTGTTCATGATTAATACCAAGCTCTATTAACTGCAAAACGTCTGATATTGGCTTAGTTTGAAAGTATTCTCTCATTGCTTTATCAACATGATCTCTATATTCGTATACTTCAGCTGATGAAGGACGGGTTATCATGCCTCTTTCAGGTCTTGCGTGACGATCGCCTATTTGCTCATAATAGGAATTAAACAAAAAGTTGTAGTTAGGATGAAATTCCTGATAATTACCTACAAATCGTTTAAGGATAAATGTTTCAAAAAACCAAGTTGTATGAGCTAAATGCCATTTAGTGGGACTTGCATCGGGCATTGACTGAATACACTGATCTGCTTCACTCAAAGGTGCTGATAATTTTAAAGTTTGATCACGTACCTTATTATAAAAACTTACTAAATGATCATTTAAAGATGTATTTTTAGGACGTATAGATGATTTAAAAATAATGTTTCTCTGCAAAAATTATCATTATGATACTTATAATAGAATTGATTGCAATTGATAACTCTAAATTTAATTTACTTATGAGTTGGTAAGGTTTAAAGACTTAGTTTTTTTTAAATATTAGCAATAATAAATTTGTAAATAATATTAATTATTAAGTAAATTATTACTAATTTTAAGTTATAAATTTTGCTAAACTAAGTTCAAAAAAAAGAGTATGCAAATGTATTATGACACAAATAAAAATGATCACGAATTACCTTACAATCCTTTCAAAGCTCTGACAGTTCCACGTCCAATTGGGTGGATTAGTACAGTAAGTAAAAACGGTGTAGGAAACCTTGCACCATATAGTTATTTCAATGGACTTTCTTACGATCCTCCATTTGTAATGTTCTCAGCTGGCAATCGTGCAGATGGAAGTAAGAAAGATAGTGTTTTAAATGCTGAAGAAACAGGTGAATTTGTGGTTAACATGAGCACCTGGGACACACGTCACCAAATGAATGATACAAGTTGGATAATGGAACCAAATACAGATGAATTAGAAAAAACTGGTTTAACCGCTATAGATTCATTCGAAGTAAAGCCAAAAAGAGTTGCAGAGTCTCCTGTGCATTTTGAGTGTAAATATCACCAAACAGTTGAACTTCCAGGAAAAGGAGGTTTGCACAACGTCGTATTTGGACAAGTTATTGGTATTCATATCAAAGATGAGTTTATAACTGATGATGGGATAGTTGATACGCTAAAAATGAAGGTTATCGCTCGATTAGGTTACAATGACTACACTTTAATAGAGAAAACTTTTTCAATTATTGACTTCAAAGATAAAGGAAAAATGACAAAAAGTTGGAGATAATAATAAAACTGTAAGGAAATAATATGATTGATCATAAATTAGAAAGACAAGTGGTATTACTTAAGATACTTGCTAAAGGATGTAAAAAGCACCCTGCTTATAGAGCAATTAGAAAAGCTACTGAACGATATGAAGCGTGTGTGTTTATATGGCAAGCACGTGTTGAACTTAATGGAATAGAAACAAATTAATTTGCGGACTAAACTGTAGACTGAATAATCATAATTCTATAAAATATTATTATCACAAATTTAAAATAGAGTAAGGCACATATAAAGTTGGATGCTTCAATTAATAATATTCCAGATAGTAAAGGAGCCAACGCTTATCATAGAGATAAATCTTTTTCAAAATTATTAGAATTCTATAGTGGGAAAGATATGTTATCTAAAATAGAAAGTCAGTTTATAGAGCTAGGAGAAATTGTAGGCAATCAATTAGAAGATTTAGCTTTAACTGCAGACAAAAACTCACCAAAACTTTCTAAAAGAGCTAGGGACGGTTCTTTTACTAATACAATTGAAAAACATCCAGACTTTATAAAATTAGAAAAATATGCATTTGAAAGATTTGGATTAGCAGCTATGTCTCATAGGCATGGAGTGTTTGGAATGCAGCAGAAACTTCCACCAATAGTGAAATATGGATTGACTTTTTTATTTGTTCAAAGTGAATTTGGTTTATGTTGTCCATTAAGCATGACAGATTCCCTTACCAGAACTTTAAGAAAGTTTGGAGACAACAAAATAGTTGATAAATTTATTAATCAATTAACGTCTCAAAATTTAGATGAACTCTTTCAAGGTGCAATGTTTATGACAGAACAGCATGCTGGTTCTGATGTTGGATCAATTGACACTTATGCTGAAAATATAGATGGACAGTGGTATCTTACAGGAGACAAGTGGTTTTGTTCTAACCCTGACGCTGATCTTGCTATGGTTTTAGCTAGATACGATAAAAATATAAGTGGTACTAAAGGACTTGCTCTATTTCTTCTACCTAAAAGACTAGATTCTGGAAAACTTAATAGTTACGAAATAATAAGATTAAAAGATAAGTTAGGTGGAAGATCATTTGCAAGTGGAGAAATTAGACTTAATAAAGCTTCAGCTTATATTGTTGGAGATCCCCATAAAGGTTTTAAACAGATGACAGACATGATTAACATGTCAAGATTATCTAATGGCGTTAGAGCATCTGGAATGATGCAAAGATGTCTTCAAGAAAGCCTTTTCATATCAAATACACGTTATGCATTTAAACAAAAATTAATTGATATTCCTCTGATGCAGAAGCAACTGCTGAAGATGCTTATAATTACTGAGGCATCAAGATCAATGGTATTCAAAGCATCGGAGCTCCTAGAAAAAGCAGATAATGGAGATAGTATATCACAAAATATTTTCAGAATTATTACTCCATTGATTAAGTTCAGAGCTTGTAGAGATGTAAGAAAAATTGCAGGCGATGCTATGGAAATTAGAGGTGGATCAGGTTATATCGAAGAGTGGCTTGATCCAAAAATTCTGAGAGATTCTCACCTTGGTTCTATATGGGAAGGAACAAGTAATATTATATCCTTAGATACTATACGAGCTTTAAAAAAAGATAATAATATAGAAACGTTAAAATACTATCTGATTCAAGTTATACAAACGACAAAAAAAAATGCACATACAGAAAACTTATTATCTGCAATAGATAATGTTTTTAGTTTTGTAAGAACAGAAATACAAGAGGATTTCACATCTTCTTCAAGAAAAATATCTTCCTCACTATACTATTTATGTGCATCTATCTTTTTAAATTCTGAAGGACAATACTGTAAAAGTTTGGCTAATAGGAAAAAAATAAGTGAATTGCTCATTAAATATAAAATTAATCAAAATAGCCCTCTTGAAAGAGACAATTTAGATTGTGATCTAATTCGTCAATTTATTTAACCATTTACAAACTGGTAGACTAATTTGTGGACTGCACAATTATAATTTTAAAACAAAATGATATTAGCACTAATTTTTTTTACTATATTTATTGAGATCAAATAATTAAAAAACTAATATCGAGTTGAAATAAAAAAAGGATTTAGATAATTATGTTAATTAGGTTCGTTATAAAGATCGTTTGTTTTTTGTTAAGCATTAAGTTTGCATTTGCTGATATTGTTGATGTTAATAATGAACAGATAAAAGAATTATCAAAAATTAATATTCCAATAGTGGATATAAGAAGAAGTTCAGAGTGGAACCAAACCGGAGTAGTGCCCAAAAGTATTTTGCTAACCTTTTTTGATAAAAAGGGAAATTATAATTTTGATAAATGGTATGAAAATTTACGCTTAAAAATTAATGACGGAATACCAATTATATTAATCTGTAGAAGCGGTAGAAGAACGAGAATAATAGCCGAAATGATGGATAAAAAATTTGATAATGTTATATATAATGCAAAATACGGAATAAACTCTTGGATTGATGAAAAATTAATAACAGTTAAACCATATTATTAATCCAATAATTATTTAATTAAATTTATGATATTTATGATTAATTTCTTAATTCTTTTATAGCGCTAGCAATATCTTCGTCTTGTATATTTAAGGCTTCTCTTTTTACTCTTAACTCATGTGCTTTCTCTAATACATTTGCATGCGTAAAACCTATAGGTGGGTCAAATTTATAACTGGCAAGTTCTATAAGTAAACCTAATGGTTCTCTAAAGTAAATTGAATCCATAAATCCCCTATCTTTAATACCTGTATTTGCAAAGCCATTTTCATTTAAATTTTTTTCAGCTATACGAATAGTGCTTTGACTTACCCAAAAAGCAACATGGTGAACCCCCCCACATTCATTCTTTATTTTTTGTTTGTCTGGAATTATGTTTTCATTTGTGAAAATGGTCACAGTAGAACCGTCCCCACAATCAAAATATAAGTGATTAGTATTTAAGTCATCCAAATTTGGCTGTTCAAAAATAAACTTCATTCCAAGGATTTTTTGCCAAAAATTTATTGAGGTTTCTTTATTAGCACCATTTAATGTAATGTGATGTATGCCTTGGGCTTGTATTATACTTCTCATTTTCTACCTTTTAAATTATTTCTAATATCAATAAAATTCATAGGAAACTTTTTAATTTATCCTAGTGACAAATTCAATCTTCACAAATTATTAATTAAAATTATTAATTATAAATTAATAATTTTTTGGTAAGTTCTCTATTCATTTATCGATTTATAAATTAATATTTAATTATTTAATTTCTGTAGTAGCAAATGACAAAAATTTCATCAATTATGATTTACGGAATTAGTATTTACTTATTATTAATTCTAATCATGTTTATTTTTCAAAGATCTTTGTTATATCAACCATCTAGGGAGAAACTTGATGTTTCTTACTATAATAGTTCTGGGTTGAAAAAAATTAATTTCACTACTGAAGATGGAATTGTTTTGAAATCTCTATTTAAAAATCCATCTAAAAGTGAAAATAATACTATAGTTGTATTTCACGGTAATGCAGGCCATATAGGCCACAGAGTCCAAAAATTTAAACCCTTTATGGATGAAGGCTATGGTTTGTTATTGCTTGAGTATAGAGGCTATGGAGAAAACAAAGGTAAACCCACAGAAAGTGGTCTTTACTTGGACGGTAAAGCGGCTTTAGATTTTTTAACTAATTATAATATTCCTGTAAACAAAACTATTCTATACGGAGAGTCTTTAGGATGTGGGTTGGCTGTGAAATTTTCAACAGAAGAAAGTTTTAAGGCAACTATTTTAGAGGCTCCTTATACATCCATAGCAGACGTAGCTATGCGCCAATACTGGTATCTTCCTGCTAGATGGTTAGTTTTAGATCGTTATGATATTATTAGTAAAGTAAAGAATATTAATTCACCATTACTTGTTTTACATGGTTTAAAAGATAAAATAATCAGTGCAGAGTTTGGTAAAAGGGTTTTCAATTCTGCTCCAAAACCAAAAGAGGCCCTTTATATTCCTAATGCTGGGCATAATAATCTTTATGAATTTGATACATATAAAAAAGTAATAACTTTCCTAAAACAAAATTAGTAAGTTTTATAAATGTAATCTATTTATAAAATTAACTTCGAATTCTTTCATCTATATAAATAAAGTGATAAGATCGAAATATGAACAAACTAACAACCAGTAATTCATTATCTTTAAGAGATGAACTTCATGCAAGACCTTATATTAAGTTAGGTAACAATCTAAGAACATTTCACTTTGCGTTTTTAATAAAAGACAATGATGAAAAGAATGCTTGGAGTTATTTAAGCAAATATTTAAAGAAATTAAATTTTCAAAGTTTGCCAAAAGAGCCATTAAAATACTGGGTAGCTGAAGGTAAAGATTTGATTATTCGATATGAATGCCATACAGAATTCATATCACTAACATTAATATATCCCGATAAAATTGAAGGTGATAACAAAAGTATACCAAAATTATTTGATGTGAAATTTTTAAATTTATTACCCAAAGTTTTTTTGGAAAAGTTTCCTGGACAACATTTTTTGTCATCATGGATTGAAATGGCACAATCTAGTCATAATTTCAAACCAATTGATATTGAGAAATTTTTTTTCCATGATAATTTTGCAGGCTCAAATGTTGCTGAAGATGGAGCTAATGTTTTCATGTCTTTTAAATCTGATAGGACTGATTTTCTTGGTTCTGGATTTAGAAGAGTATTTATACAAAATAAAAATCTTAGAACAAGAAGAACTGGAAGACTTCTTCAGAGAATTGTTGAACTTGAGACTTATCAGGTACTTTCTTTATTAGGCTTAAGTCAAGTCAGAGAACAAAGTCTTCATTTAAGTAATCTTGAGAAACAAATTACAGAAATCACAAAATCAGTTTCAAAAACTACAGAGAAAAATTTAGACAAAAAATCAATAGCTTATCCAGATTTTCAAAAAGATTTAAACCAACTTTCTTATGTTGTTGCCAAAATAGAAGAAATAGATTCTTTTACCAACTACCGTCTGTCAGCTACAGCCGCTTATTACAAACTAGTAGAACAAAGGGTAAAAGATTTACGAGAAGACCGTCTAGAATCGTTTCAAATAAATGATGAATTTTTAAGCAGAAGGTTACAACCTGCTGTTAGGACGAGTGAAGCTTTTTCAAGAAGATTGGAGTCATTAGCTACAAGAGCACAAAGAGCGGATAATCTTGTTAGAACCCAAATAGAAATGGGTGTTCAAATTCAAAATAAAAATTTATTGGAATCTATGGAATTAAGAGCAAGAGCTCAACTTAGATTGCAAGAAACTGTGGAATCTCTGTCAATAGTAGCAATAACATACTATATTATTGGTCTGTTGAGCACTTTGATTGACCCAGTAAATTTTGATAAAGTGTTTTTCAGCAAACAAGTTTTTCTAGCATTTTGTGTTCCAATTATTCTTATTCTCATATGGTTCATAGCAAAAATGGTACGAAAGAAAATTAATAAGATTAAATAGTATATTTACTATAGTCTAAAAAAATGAAGTAAAGGTGTACCTAATGAAAATATATAATCATTATGTAAATGGCAAAGAGATGGAGCCAAATAGTAAAAAATATTTTGAAACAGAAAATCCTTATACTTGTGAAAAATGGGCAAAAATTGCTAAAGGTGATTTATATGACGTTGATATAGCTGTAAATGTTGCAAAAGAAGCCTTTGAAAAAACATGGTCTAAAACCAAACCTACAGAAAGAGGAAAATTACTTGTAAAACTTGCTGAGCTTGTTGAAAGAGACTTTCAAAGATTAGGTGAAATAGAGGTTAAAGATAATGGTAAGTTGATTGCAGAAATGAGTGCTCAAACAAAATATCTTGCCGAATGGTATAGGTATTTTGGTGGTCTTGCAGACAAAGTTGAAGGATCAGTATTACCCTCAGATAAACCTGGTATATTTAATTATACAAAATATGAGCCATATGGTGTTATTGGAATGATTACAGCTTGGAACTCTCCTTTACTGCTTTTATCTTGGAAACTTGCTCCAGCATTAGCAGCAGGAAATACAGCAGTAATTAAGCCATCTGAATTTACTTCTGCTTCTACTTTAGAATTCATGAAATTAATCAAAGAAGCCGGATTCCCCGACGGTGTTGTTAATTGTGTTACAGGTATGGGTATTGACGTTGGACAACCACTTGTTGAACACAAGCATATTTCAAAAATTGCATTTACTGGATCTGATGTTTCAGGTCAAAAAATCTATGAAACAGCTGCAAAAAAAATCATGCCTGTATCTTTAGAACTCGGCGGTAAATCACCTAATATTGTTTTTGAAGATGCTGATTTTGAAGCTGCAATAATGGGTGTAATATCGGGAATATTTGCAGCAACAGGACAAACTTGTATAGCAGGGTCTCGTTTATTAGTTCAGGATTCTATTTATGAAAAGTTTGTGAAAAGACTTGTTGAAGTTGCAAGTGAAGCAAATATAGGTGATCCAATGTCACTTGATACCCATGTAGGTCCTGTAACAACACAGCCACAATTTGACAAAATCATGAGTTACATAGAAATTGCAAAATCAGAAGGTGCAAAATGTGTTCTAGGTGGAAAAGCTTGCTTTGGGGAGAATGTTAGAGGAAATAGATTTATTGAGCCAACAATTTTTACCGATGTTAATAATGAAATGAGAATTGCTCAAGAAGAAGTATTTGGTCCTGTTTTATCTATCATTCGTTTTAAGGATGAAGAAGAAGCTATAAAAGTAGGTAATGATGTTATATTTGGTCTAGCAGCTGGTGTATGGACTAACAATATTGGAAGAGCGCTTAGAATGTCAGACTCTCTGAGAGCTGGCACTGTTTGGGTTAATACTTATAGAGCCGTAAGCTTTATGTCCCCTTTTGGTGGTTACAAAAGATCAGGACGCGGAAGAGAAAGTGGACAAGAATCTATTAAAGAATTTTTACAGACGAAGTCAGTATGGATAGCAGAACAAACATCCATTTCAAATCCTTTTATTATTAGATAATAAAAATTATTATAATTTTAGAAGTCATAGACTACTTCTAATAATTTATCTCCTTCACTAATCAAATCACCTTCTTTAATAAAAATATCAATGATTTTACCTCTTTTTTTAGCTGTAACTGGGATATGCATTTTCATGCATTCTATCACTAATAAATCTGTGTCTTCTTCTATAATTTGATCTTTCGAAACTAATATCTTTATTAATGTTCCAGAAACTTCAGAGTAAATCATTATTTAACCTTATTCATATTCTATGGCCTCATTGTTCTACTAGTCATTCCTATTTTTCTCAATGGTGCTGCTAAATCAGCAAATTCACACATAATTTTACGTGTATTTCTAGGATCTATAATTTCTTCTATCAAGAAAGATTCAGCTGACCTTAGAGGTGATCTCAATTTATTCAATCTCGTAGTTATTTTCTCCAATTCAGCATTAGGATCATTTGAATTTTCTATATCGGACCTGTATGCCGCTTCAATCCCTCCTTCAAGGGGCAAAGATCCCCAACGAGCTGAAGGCCATGCGCATCTTGAGATATAGCTGCTACCTCTTTTATGAGCAGCACCAGCTACACCAAAACAATTTCTCATTATTATTGACAACCATGGTGTTGTAGTTTGCCAGATAGCCGACATAGCTCTAACACCTTCTTTAATTGTACCTTTTTTTTCGGCATCTAAACCAACTTGAAAACCTGGACAGTCTACTAAATAAATAACAGGTAAATGAAATGTTTCAGCCAAATCAACAAACTTTTGTACCTTTTTACATGTATCAGATGTCCAACAGCCACCATAAGAATATGGATCACTAGCCATTAGAGCTGTTGACCATCCATTAATTCTACAAAAACCTGTAACAATTGACTTACCATATTCTTTTCCAATTTCAAAAAAAGTATTCTTATCCACCAATTCATCAATTATTGGTCTTATTTTATATACAGATTTAATATCTCTTGGGATGGCATCAATCAACCATTTTGACGTTCTGTTTGGATTATCTTCCGTGATTAATTGTTCAGTTAATTGATAAACTGAATTTGGTAGATAAGATAAAAATTTTTTTGCAGAATTAAAGGCCTCTTCTTCTGTATCAACAGCAGCGTCAACTGCTCCTGATTTTAATTGAATTTCATACCCACCTAATTCATTTTTTGTTAACTTTTGACCTATCTGTTCAACAACGGGTGGACCAGCTACAAAAACAGCTGATTTTTCTTTGACCATGACCGAATAATGAGAGCATGCAAGATGTGCGGCTCCCAGACCTGCTACCGAGCCAAGCCCTAGAGCTACTCTTGGAATAGTGCCCATACTCTCTACAACTAAATTCCAACCATCCACTTCAGGTACATTGGCCCTACCTGTGGTTTCAATAGTTTTAACTGACCCACCTCCGCCAGAACCTTCAACTATTCTAATCAAAGGTAATTGGAGAGATAATGCCATCTGTTCACATTTTAGATGTTTTTCTCTAATTGAAGCATCAGCAGAACCACCTCTTAACGTAAAATCATCTCCTCCTACAACAATATTTCTTCCATCAATTTTGGCATTACCAAAAATAAAATTCGATCCTGTAAAATTGACTAAATCATTATTTTCGTCGTAAGTAGCTGATCCTGAAATCTTTCCTATTTCATGAAAAGATGACTTGTCAGTAAGAATATTAATTCTTTCTCTGATTGTATAACGACCAGCATCATGTTGTTTTTTTACTCTTTCTTTGCCACCTAGATTTTCAGAAAGTTTTTCTCGAATTAATTTTTCTTCTAATTCTTTTTTCCAACTCATTTTAAATTATCAAACCCTATAACTTACTTTTTCACGAAATTATTAATTTTATGTTATTTAACATTCTAATGTTTTCATAAAAATTTAATATAAACAACACCAAAAAAAGTTTCCATAAAATGATAACTATTAAGTGTGTTTAATAACACAAAACTTTATGGTATTTCTCAATGTTAAATATAAAAAGTTAGGTTACACGTTATTATTTCTTTGCATTTTTTAGTGAATTTAATAACTTAAAGTTATAAATTTAAGTAAGGATTACATAAGAAATGGAATTCGATATTGAATCAAATATTTCTTTTATAGAAGATAAAATAAATGCTTTAGGACAAATCACTGAACAAGAGAAACCTTATACGAGGATTGTATTTAGTAAAGAATTTTATGATGGACGATCGTGGCTAAACGACCAATTTAAGTCTCTTGGCTTATCAATTTCAACTGATGAAGCAGGTAACTTAGTTGGTCTTTTAAAGACAAATAAAAAAAAAGAAAAACTGGTTATAATGGGATCACACATTGATACCGTTCCATCTGGTGGCCGTTTTGACGGTGTGGCAGGAGTTGTTTCAGCTTTATGTGTCATGAATCATATAATTAAAAATAACATTAATTTACCCTTTGATTTAGCAGTCTATGATTATTTGGGAGAAGAATTGAACGATTGGGGAACTTCATGTATTGGAAGCAGAGGTATTGGAGGAGTTCTTAATCAAGAAATTTTGTCGAGAAAAAACACATCAGGTTTAGTTTTAAGCCAAGAAATTGATAAAATTGGAGGAAATACTAAACTCCTAAATAATCCACTTCCAATAACAAAAAATATTTTAGCATGTCTAGAACTACATATTGAACAAGGAAAAATTTTAGAAGATAGAAAAATCGATATAGGAGTTGTTAGATCTATACCTAGTATTTCTAGATTTAGTGTTACGGTCAAAGGTCAAGCTGGCCATAGCGGTACTATTTTAATGAACCAAAGAAGTGACGCTTTAGTAACTGCTTCTGAAATAATTTCTTTTGTAAATAAATCTGCAATAAAACTGTCTCAAAAAAGTAATCAACATTTTGTTGCTACCATTGGAAAAATAAATGTTCATCCAAATTCAGCTGCTATTATTCCGGGATTAGTCGAAATGACAATTGATCTTAGAGCAACAAGTAAAAATTCAAGGCAGGAATTTTTAAATATTTTGGAGAAAAAAATTGCATTTTTAAATGACACCTCTTCTTGTAATATTAACATTAAAGACATAGCCTTTGCACCATTTGTGGAGATGAATAAAGATTTAATCCAGCTATTTAAGAATTCGGCTAGCTCACTTGGACTTTCTAATAATATTATGGATAGCGGTGCAGGTCACGATACAGCACAACTATCAAGAGTAGTCCCAGCTGGAATGATATTTATCCCTTGTAAAGATGGACTCAGTCATTGCCCAGAAGAATATGCAGAAGCTTCTGACATATCAAAAGGGACAGCAGTTTTATGGAAAATGGTTGAAAAACTAGCTTTTCAAAATATCAATAAAACTTAACATTATATTTTAAGCTGTTAAGATTTAAATGATTTTAAATAAATCTACAATGTTACTTTTTGTTTCAGCATTCAAAATAAAACCAATAAATTGATCTACTTTATCTGTCTTAATTTTCTTTTTTGAGGACTGACAGCAAATTTCAAATTTCTTTAAGTATTCTTTTTCTGATAATGGAACCTTTGGATGACCGTATACATTATCAAGTTTAATTTCGATTTTTTTATTATTTTCTAATATTACCGTAAAAACTTGCGGTGTAAGAACTTTTTCATCTAACTCTTTATTTTTTAACATTGTTATTTTCCTGGAAAAATTGAGAGTTTCTTGGTTATCTAAGTATTTTCTATCTGTAAACGTTTCTATATCTAAATGGTCATTGATCATAAAACTTGCTCCAACAAATTTAGCACATAGCTTTGAATAATTTGTTGTAAGATCCTTAACAACTGGTCTAGATACTAATTTGTGAACTCCTGGTGGTACATGACAAACAATTGATTTAATATCATCTTTTTTTAATTGATGTTTTGTTTTTAAGTCTTTAATTGCATGTACTAGACCATGAGTTAATCTTCCACTTGGATATGGCTTATGCGCTAATTCATTTACCATCCAATGCTTACCAATATTTTCTTTCATATATCCCAAATCAAACTGATTATTTTCAATTAAATTGAAATATCCATGTTCTCCGTTAAATACCCTTTTGGGTCCAGGGAACCCCGCCATAGTCAAATCCATTGAGGCTAAAGCTGCTTTCGCATTAAATCCTACTTGAAGACCTAAAATTGGGACTCCTTCAACATGAGACTGCATATTACCACAAGTCTGAGAATACATAATTCCTAACGCATTATTAATTTCAACCGACAAGAAATTTTCAATTTTGGATAAGGCTGCGACAGCTCCAAAACCACTTGCTGTTGCAGGCCTGAAAAATTTTAATTCTCCTTTAGCACTTATACCTAAGTATGAAGCTATATCTATTCCTAAAGCTAAAGAAAGTAAGAAATCCTTGCCACTTACTGGAGATCCATTTCTATTTTTAATTTCACAATGTGAAAGTGTTGCACTCAAAATTGCTGCCATTGGATGAACAACTGCACCTTCGTGAATACAGTCAAACTCTAGACAATGAATTTGGTACGCGTTTATTAAAGTGGTTGCATCTCTTGAATAATTTTCCCATGTTCCTAAAATTGTACACTCACTTCCATTAGACCAAGATTTTGCAACTTTTTTAAGTTCGGTTAAATTTGCTCCAGTACTTCCAGCTATTCCAACTCCGATAGTGTCTAATAGAAATTTTTTAAGATTTTTAATAGTTTTATTATCTAAATCTTCAAATTTTGAGTTTGCTATATGTTTAGTAAACAAGTCTGCAGCTTCGATTCTCATTATAATTCCTTAATGAAATTTATTTAATTTACGTTTTTCTAATATTTTGATTTATCTCTATTATATTTGCATTAGGATCAAATAAATAAACTTGGTGAATGTCTGGCATTGCATAAACTTTAGCATCTGTAAAAGGTATTTCTAACTTTTCAAGTTTTATTAAGAATTGATTAATATCTTTGATATTAAAAGCTGGGTGTCCACCAATAGTTGGATTATGAATGAATTTGTTTCTCCAGCTAAATAAAAAATCTGCTTTATTTATGTGTATTCCAGAATGATTGTTATCTAAATTAAAAATTGCTAATTGATTTGGATTAATATTAACATCTCCCAGGTCAGGTGGAGCCAACCACTTACCCTCTGTCATATTAAAATTTTTATTGAGGAAATTTACGGATAACCTTACATCGTAACATTCAAGATTTATATGATGAAAATTCCATATATAATTAAAATCTTTTTGCGGTAATTGGGTTGTTTGGTCTTTTTCAACCAATTCAATATAATTAAGTCCGGGTTCTTGTAGCATTATAGAATGCCTTGATTTATTAAATGAATAATTAATATTATTTTTATCTAAGTCTTTAGTGATTAGATCTAATTCATTTAATGCTATTGTTGGAAAAGTTCTCCTACTTTGTAAAATATTATATTTGCCTAGTTCATTTTTTAACTTGTATAAACGTAATTCTATATCTCCTCCAAAAACAAAACATTCTTCATCAGTATCTAAATTTTCGTTATTGTTAGTTTTATTGTTTAATAAAAAGTTGTAAAAATTTTTCGATTTTTCTAAATCAAAAACTGGTATTGAAATTCTTGATAATTTCCAATTCATTTAAATTTTTTAATCTTTATTTAAAGACACTGTTTCAAATTCAGCGGGACTTGTGATTTCTATTAACTCAAGATCATCTGAATGTTTAATTTCCCTATGATGAATTTCAGGTGGTTGGTAAACAACGTCTCCCTCATTTAATGTAAAAGTCCCTTCTCCTTTATACTCAAATTCGACAGAACCCTTTAAAATGTAAACCATTTGAAAATTCAGTTTATGATAATGCCACTCACCATTAGCGTGCTTTCCTTCAATCGCCCTAATTACATTAGCACCAAAACCACCAGAAGTTGCTTCTTCTATTCCTAAGTTTTTATAGGCAAAAAACCCTCTTAATCCCGATTCAAAATTATTTTCTTTTGATCTTGTAATTTTAAACTTCATATAATCCTCATCTGAATTTATTTATTATCTTAGAGTATTATATATTAATCAAAATTAATTAACACGATATATTGGTTTTAGGGCATTTAAAAGGTACAAATTTCTGATTTGAAATCCATACCATGGCCAGGTCGATTAGTTGGTTTTAGCATTCCATCTGCAGGTAGCAAAGGCTCTTTCCAAAGATGATCATACCATCCCATATATTCAAGCCACGAAGGGTTCTCTATTGAAGCTACAATATGTATAGATAGTTCAGGAAACATATGAGGTGCTATTTTAATTCCATATTTGTTAGCTAAATTACAAGTATGTAATAAATTAGTATATCCACCTCTCATTATATCTGGTTGTAAAATAAATATTTTTTTGCTCTTCATTAAAGGAAGTAAATCATGGTGTGTAAAATTATTTTCTCCTGTAACTATTGGTATTTCAGTTGAATTACAAATTTTTTCATAACCTTCAAAATCATCAGCCATCACAGGCTCTTCAAGCCATTCAGGTCTATACTCTTCAATTTTTTTACAAACATTTATAGTTTCTTCAACGGACCATCCTTGGTTTACATCAATCATTAATCCAATGTTATTTCCTATTGTGCTTCTCATGTCTTTTACATTCTGAATATCTTCGCTATTTTTAAAACAATGACCAACTTGCATTTTGATAGACCTAAACCCCATACTTACATAATTTTGAGCTTTTTCAATCATACCATCATGCCCTAACCCTCGGTAACAACCAGACCCATAAATAGGCAGAGAATCGTCTTTTCCATTCCAAATTTGCCATAAAGGCAATTGTTTTGACCTGCCATAACAATCCCAAAGGGCAATATCTATAGCTGACATTGCCATAACAGATATACCCATCCTTCCTTGTATAAATGTAGCTTTCCACATTTTATCCCACAATGCCGAAATGTTTTCTATTGTTTCCCCTATTAGCAACGGCTTTAACATTTCATTGATGCACATCTCCAAAGTTTTCAATCCTCCTGCCAATGGATGAAGATGCCCAGTACCAATTACACCATCTTTTGTTTCAATTTGCACAATTAATAAATCTATCTTTTCTAAAGTTAAAAATCCTGTTTTTGGAGGGTCTGTAAAAGGCACCGAAGTTAATTTTGTTTTTATAGAGGTGATAATCACGTGATTTTCTCTTCATTTATCTTTTTTGTAATTTTAACCTTTGTAAATCACTTTACTCAAGATATTTTAGTTTGATTTACTTATTTATTCATTCATTATTTGTTAAATAACTTTTTTGAGGGCTAGATATGGACGCATTAATTGACGGAATGAAGGTGCCAACTTCTCTTTTAGATAATCTCTATGAAACTGATTTAAATAAATCTAACAAGTTAGATCTTGAATTTGCTTTAGAAAAAGATGGATACATTTTTTTAAGAAATATTATTGACGAAAAAAAAATTAAACAAGCTCGAGAAGATATCTTTAAAAAACTAAATGAGGTTGATGAACTTTCAAATCCATTCACTGAAGGAATAGCGTCAGGTAATTCAAATAGAGATAAATTATTCAATGATAGAGGGGATTTTTGGAAAAACGTAAGTGCCATTAAATCACTTAGGAGGGTTACTAATGGAAAAAAATTGGAAAATATATTTACAAGAATTTTTAAAACTCCGTCTGTAGGTTTTGATTTTATATTTTTAAGGGCTGTTGCAGGAGGTAAATTTACTCATATGCATTGTGACGCTGGCTTTTTTACGCGCAAAACTCATAAAGTTTTAACATGTTGGCTCGTTTTTACTGAAGTTACTATTGATAGAGGACCATTATTTGTAATTAAAAACTCTCATAAATTTGATGATATCAAAGAAAAGTATACTGGGTTTGATGTTGATAAACACAAAAATAAAAAGGCTACAATAAGCACACATCCTGTTGATTTTGCCAAAAAAAGAAATACTAAAATTCTTACAGCTGAATTTAAACCCGGCGATGCACTGATATTTGGAATGTATACTGTTCATGGAACACTTGAAAATCACTCTAAAGATAATAAAATTCGTTTAACTTGTGATATACGTTTCCAACCAAAAAATGAACCAAAGGATCCTCGATATTTTGGAGCTAATCCTGGAGGGACAACAGGAGCTGGATATGGAGAGCTAAACAGTGCAAGACCACTGAATGAAGATTGGCATATTAGATAAAATATAAAAATAAAGAATTAATTTTAATATAAATTCTATTTCATTATTTTGGAAATAAGGCTATTGATTTTTTATGGCTAATATTAATATTGACGAAAGTTGGAAATTAGAACTCATAGATGAGTTTAATTCTACATACATGTCTGAGCTTCGCGTATTTTTAAAAAAACAACTTCTGTTGAAAAAAAAAATATTTCCTCCTATGAATAAAATTTTTAATGCTTTTAATCTAACTCCTTTAGATAAAGTTAAGGTCGTTATAGTAGGTCAAGATCCATATCATGGAGAAGGTCAAGCTAATGGATTGAGTTTTTCAGTTGAAGAATTTATAAAGATTCCACCCTCACTTCAAAATATTTTTAGTGAATTGTTTACAGATTTAAGATTAACTTCACCTCAAAATGGCAATCTGGAGTATTGGGCTAAGCAGGGTGTGTTAATGCTTAATAGTAGTTTGACTGTTGAAAAAGGTATGCCTGGTTCTCATCAGGGTAAAGGATGGGAAAAGTTTACTAACAAAGTATTAAAAATAATTAACGAGAAAAAACATAATATTGTGTTCATATTATGGGGTAAAAAGGCCCAAGAAAAAGGAGGTTTTTTAGACAGAGATCGTCACTTAGTAATTGAAAGCGTCCATCCTTCACCTTTTTCAGTTCATAATGGTTTTTTTGGATCAAAACCATTTTCAAAAACTAACCAATATCTAAAAAAAAATAATATTCAGCCTATTGATTGGCAACTTTAAACAGGAGTTTGTGTTACGTTTTATATATATATGTTAAAAAGCTTGTTGTTATTTGTGTTTGTTTAATATGAATAAAGTTAACAACTCTAAAGGTATTATATTAGTCCTTATTGCAATGGCAACTTTTTCAGTGCACGATGCAATAATTAAATTTATTTTTAAAGAAGCAGCATTATATGAAATTTATTTTGGAAGGACATTTATAGCTGCAATATTATCTGCTTTATATTTATTATTAACAAATCAAAAAATTATATTTAAAACTGGCTATCCTATCTTATCAATTGTAAGGGTTATTTTACATTTTTTAGCTTTTAGTTTTTATTTTATTTCTTTGACCTACATGTCACTTGCAGTCGCAACAGCTTTATATTTTTCAACACCCCTTTTTATGTCTATACTAGCTAAATTATTTTTAAAAGAAGAAATAGGTATAAGAAGATGGTTAGCTATATTATTTGGTTTTATTGGTATATTTGTAATTTTAAATCCTGATTTTAGAGATTTTGACTTCAAAAATTTATTACCCGTAGTTTGCGCTTTATTTTATGCTTCATCAATGACTATATCAAAAAAAACTGCTGATAAAGATAATGTTCATACTCAACTTTTTTATTTCTATATCATTACAATTACAATTTGTTTAACTATGTTCTTATTGTCTGGCTCTGGACAATTTAATAGATTTGATGATCCAACGATGCAATTTATTTTTCGAGATTGGTTTTTTAATCCTAATTTTACATGGAAATATATTATAGCAATGGGAATTTTGGCATCTGTCGCTTTCACTTGTATATTTAAAGCTTACACTTCTTACTCTACCTCAATTACTTCAATATTTGAATACTCATTAATAATATGGTCAGTAATTATTGGATATATTATTTTTAAAGATATACCTACTTTAAGAACGTTTGTAGGCATAATTTTGGTAGTAGGCGCAGGTATATTTATTTTTATAAGAGAAGAAATAAAAAAACAAAAAATAACTATTGAGACACCTTTAAGAAGGTAGAACAATAAGACTTATTTTAAATATATTGGCTAATATTTTATAACTTAAAAAGGATGATAATGAATAATCAACATAAAGGAGTTAAAGCCCTAATTAATTTTGTTGATGCATTTAACACTGTAGAAAAGAATAAGATTATAAATAACCTTCATTTTCCTCATTATGTTCATTCAAATGGAAATGAACCTGTAATATATGAAACTGGAGAAGATTTTTGGAAATCTTTAAAAATACAATTTGATCAAATGATAAATGGTGAATATTGGCATTATTCAACATTAGATAAATGTGAAATAATAAATGAGACTGATAAGACAATACAATGCCTTGTTGAATTTAATAGACGAACTAAAGATAAAAAAAGTTATGGTAGGGCCAAAGGAATATGGATCTCTACTTTAAGAAGAAATATTTGGGGACTACAAATTCGTTCAATGATACCTGTGTCAGGTACAATAAGTGCTCTAGCTGGAACTAAAATGAATAATGATCGATAAATCAATAGATTTAAATGAAATTAGTTTTATTGGTAAAGGTTTGTCAAGACCAGAATGTGTTTTAGTTGATAAAGAACAAACATTACACATAGCTGATTGGCGTGGAGGAGTAACTTTAATTTTTCCAGATGGGTTTCAGCAAACAATTATAGCAAACGGTGATTTTAAACCCAAACCAAATGGAATAGCCCTTCATCCAGAAAAAGGATGGTTAATAACTCATCTTGGTGATGATAAGGGAGGAGTTTTCAAATTAGATAATGAGGGCAACCTTTTCCCCATTCTGCTTGAAATAAATGGAAAACCCCTTCCACCAACAAATTATGTCCATATTGACAGTATCGGTCGAATTTGGATAACCGTAAGTACTCGAATTATTCCTAGAATTTTAGCTTGTAAACCAAATTTCAATGATGGATTTATTATTTTAATAGATCAAAACGGTCCTAGGATTGTCGCAGATAATTTAGGTTTTACTAATGAATGTCTTATCCATCCAATAACTGGGGATCTATTTGTAAACGAAACATTTTCTCGACGCTTATCTAAATTTGAAGTTTTGCCTAATGGTAACTTAATAAATAGAAAAATTGTGACCGAATTTGGAATTGGAGAATTTCCTGATGGTCTTGCTTTTGATACAGATGGTGGTGTCTGGGTGACATGCATTGTTAGTAATAAACTAATTTACGTAAATCAAAATGGCCATAAAGAAACTATTATTGATGACAGTGATTTTGATCACGTATCTAATGTTGAAAATGCTTATCAAAAAGGAATGTTAGAAAAGAAACATCTTGATAATATTGTGAGTCATAAGCTCATGAATATTTCAAGTATAGCTTTTGGAGGACTGGATTTGAAAACAATATTTCTTGGGTGTCTGCTTGGTGATCAGATTTCTACATTTAAATCAGAAAAAGCGGGGCTTCCTCCATCTCATTGGAAACCAATAAAATTGGTGAATAAGAATTATTCATAAGTAATTGAGTAGATATTGGAAATTGTTTTGATTAAATCACTAAATTATATTGTTATAATATTTATTTATTTTATGAGTTTGAGTTTAGCTAATTGTAAAAGCTTGGATAATTCTATTAGAATAATTGATGGCGACACTATCATTTTAAATTCTGAAAAAATAAGATTCTATGGGATTGACACTCCAGAAAAGAAACAAAAGTGTAAAGATAGAAATGGTTTATCATACCCTTGTGGTGAGCTTGCCACTAATGAATTAAAAAAGATTATAAGTTCAGGCCAATTATTTTGTAAAAAAAGGGCTACAGATAGATACGGTAGATCAATTTCAATCTGTTATGTCAACGGTGTAGATATTAATTCTCTAATGGTAAAAAATGGGTGGGCTTTAGCCTATAGAAAATACTCGAGGGATTATATTGACGAAGAAAAGGAGGCTAAAGATAAAAAAATGGGGATGTGGGCTGGTAAATTTATAGCTCCATGGAGATGGCGAAAGCTTAAACGATAAAATATAATTATCTCCATTTAGGACCATAATACCATGCAACTAATGAACGTCTTGTTCCAAAAGTAACTGGTGACACCCTATGCCTAAGGTATGACGGAAATATTATCACGGTACCCTGTGGTTTAAAATCAACGTTGGTCTTGATTTCGTCAAATTCAAAATTTCCACCAACATATTCATTACTATCACTCAATTGTATTGTGACGGACAATTTTCTATCCATACCGTCCTGACTATTCCAGTTAACATCATGATGCCAGTCATAATGTCCTTTTTCGTTATGTCTATATTCTATAAATTGCATTTCTGAATTATTTTTAATGTCAATTTGGAAAGCTTTATTTGCTTTTAAAACATATTCCCATAATAGCATTTTAATCCATTTATCTGATAGCCAGCATATTTTACTCCTTCTAATATTTTGCATAGGCCCGTATGAAGAAAAAATAGATGCGTTAGATAAAGGTGTTTTATTCGCAATATTTAAAATTTTTGAAATTTTTTCTTTAGATATAGTATTTTGCCATACTTGAAATAGCTCTCGCATAATTCTTAACCTAAATTAAAAAGTAATATGTTAAAAGTAATTAAGTTTAATTAAACTGTAAATTATGCAATGTAACCTTTAGGTAATTTTTTAGGTTTTGGTTTTAGAAGTGTTTTTAAGTGAGCAATTTCTTCATCTGCTTTTTTTAGCTCAGCTTGTTCAGCTTCTCTGACTTCATTATTCATGTTTTTTTGAGCTCTTAATCGTCTCAATTCATACATTCTATCTTCTTCTTCTTCCGTAAGTTCGTTCTCGTCTCTCTCTTCGAGTAATTCAAGTTCAGTTTTTTTAACTTCTCCTTGAGGACTTTCTTCAGCTTTTGAATTGTCCGCTGAAGCAATAGCCTCATCAATATCTACTGTTGGTGCTTCTGCAGGTTCATCCGCTGATGCAATAGCATCGTTAATGTCTACGGTTGGGGCTTCTGCAGGTTCATCCGCTGATGCAATAGCATCGTTAATGTCTACGGTTGGGGCTTCTGCAGGTTCATCCGCTGATGCAATAGCCTCGTTAATG
>QBXD01000011.1 GCA_003283875.1 SAR116 cluster bacterium AG-321-A13
TTCTACAATATTATAAATTTAATTTTCAATATTTATTTTCAAACCGAGATCATAAAAATTTTTTAACTATGAATTTGGCAGTATAGGCTTAATTTCAGGAAAAAAATTTTCTAACTCATATCCTACATTTAACAAAATATCTTCCCTATATTTTCTTGTAATAAATTGAACTCCCAGTGGTATATTGGAAGCAATTTTATTTGTTGAAAATGTTAAACCTGGAAGTCCTAAATATGGAGGTGCAATTTGAGGAAGCATTGAATCAAAAACTAAATCAAAAGACTCAGGTGATTCTAGGTTCTTTAAGTCTGGAAAAGGTAAATCTCCAGTTACAGGACACAAAATCAAAGGGTGATTATCAAAGAAATTGTTCCACTCTCTACTTATTCTTGCCCTGTTTTGAAGGGCATCCATAAAGTTTTCTAAACTTGTGTCCGGACATCTTCTGGACATTTGATCATAAATAAAATTTGCGTCAGGATCATTTTCTTTTTTTATGGCTTCCCCCCCAGCTCTTCTAAATTCCCCAAGCCATAAAGCAGCTTGAAATTTAGCGGCTTCTTGAAAATCTGGAGCTTTCGGTTCTTCAATTATCCAACCAAGTTCTTCAAGATGTTTTGCAACATTTTTTAATTCTTCTATTATTATTGGATCAATTTTTAACCCTTTAATTTCTGTTATTAATGCTAATTTTTTTTGTGGTGCTTCAAATGAAAATGGTACAGGTGCCCACCATGGATCGTCATAATCCTCCATACTCATAGCTTTTAAAC
Organism: SAR116 cluster bacterium AG-321-A13; assembly: GCA_003283875.1. Classification (GTDB taxonomy): domain Bacteria; phylum Pseudomonadota; class Alphaproteobacteria; order Puniceispirillales; family Marisalimonadaceae; genus Marisalimonas. Next base: position 774 of record QBXD01000011.1, read on the forward strand.
CGAGTTCAAGATCTTTGATTGATCTAGCAAGTGGACCAGAAACAGCCATTATTTGTCCACCAATATGTCTGTCTGGGGTAGTATAATTTATCATAGGGACACGACCTAAACTAGGTCTCAAACCATGTATACCACAAGCATAAGCAGGGTAACGAATTGACCCAGCAATATCAGTGCCGTGGCCAATAGCCCCCATTCCTGAAGCTGTGGCAGCTGCGGCTCCGCCTGAAGAACCACCTGGTGTTATATTCTTGTTATGTGGGTTAAGGGTATGTCCATGTAAACTATTTCTAGTGAACCAGTGTATACTAAATGCCGGTGTGTTTGTTTTACCTACAATAAGTGTGTCGGATTTTTTTAGATTATTAACAACAGGGCTATCTTTTTTTGCGATGAGATCTTTTTGTATCCTTAAACCATTTGTGCTTGCGTAACCTATTTGATCTGTATTTACTTTAACAGTAACAGGTACACCTGCAAGTTGTCCCAAATTTTCTTTTTTATTTAATTTTTTATCTAATGAAAGAGCTGTATTTTTAGCTTCATTGAAAGTATCTATAACTATTGCATTAATTTTGGGGTTTGTATTTTCAATATGCTTTATTGTTTCGTCACAAATTTCAACTGCGGAAATTTCTTTTTTTTTGAATAACTCTGTTATTTTAAATGCTGGTAGTTTCCAAATATCATTCATTATATGATACCTGTAATAATATTTTACGATTAAAAAAATAATAAATCATAAATCTATCCTAAAACAAAAGTGATAAAATGACTTTATTTTTTTTTAGTATTAGTAATAATGATCTATGGGAGATAAATTGAGTTCATCCATTATGGTGATAATGCCAAACATCTCAGAGCTTGCATGGTGCATAAACTTACAAAGCTAGAAACTGCTAAAAATAAATTAATAAAATTGATTAGTTCTAAAAATTGTAAAACTAAAGTATTGGTTAATGAAGCTACTCAAAGAATAAATTATAATCTAATAAAAAGTACAATAAATCTTCCAGAAACACTTAATTCTGCTGTTGATGGTTATGGCATATTGCACAAAAGTCTAATAAAAAACCCTAAAACTGAATTTGAAGTAGTGGGGGTAGCAAAGGCGGGTTTTCCTTTCAATAATAAAATTAAAATCAATCAGGCTATTGAAATTTACACAGGATCTGTCTTACCCAAAGGTGTTGATACTGTGGTTATGCAGGAGAATTGTAAAAGAAAAGGTTCAAAAGTTATAATAAAAGAAGATATAAAGGTAAAACAAAATGTTAGGCCTATTGGCGAAAATCTCAAAAAAGGCGAATTAATTGTTAAAAAAGGTGAAATTTTAAATTCATCCAACATTGGTCAGTTGTCTGCATCAGGCATTAATAAAATTGAGGTATATGACAAAATTAAAATTTCAATTATATCAACAGGGAATGAGTTGATAGACTCTAGATATAGTAAGATTATTAATGGCCAAATTTATGACTCAAATAGACCAATGCTTAAATCTTTATTTCAAACAAATAATACTGAAATTATAGATATGGGTATTGTGAAAGATAATAGATCAGATTTAGCATCTAAATATCTAGACTGTCTTTCTAAAAGTGACGTAGTTATATCTACAGGTGGTGCCTCTGAAGGTGTTGAAGATCATACCCAAAATGCATTGAGAGATATTGGAGCTGAAAGTTTAGTTTGGCAATTAGCTATGAAACCAGGCAAACCAATGGGTATTGGGATGATTAAAAAAAAACTAATATTTTGTCTTCCTGGAAATCCAGTTGCTGCATTTGTATGCTCTAAATTATTAATCAATCCTATCATAAATAAACTAGCTGGTGGAATTAAATTAAATCCAGTTTTTTTCAAATTACCGTCGGGATTTGAACATAAAAAAAAGATAGGTAGGACAGAATTTTTAAGAGCTAAAATAAATAATAGTTCATCTAAATCAGAAATAATTTTACATGGCAGAAAAGGAGCAGGTGTTATTTCATCACTTATTGGAGCGGATGGTTTAGTTGAAATACCTTATGACATTATTGAAGTTAAAAAAGGCGAATTATTAAAATTTTATCCATTTGATCACAGAAGTATCTAAATCAAATGATTTAAAAAAATTATTGTAAAGAATATTTATGAATTAAGAAATTTGTTATTGAGTTTATATTATTTAAATCAAGTGACGGTATTGTAGTGACTTTTTCATCGTCGGAAGCTATAGCAAATATATTTTTATCATTCTTAAAAAGGAATGGTTTTTTAATAATAGATCTATGAACTTCAAGCTTGGGAATGTGTTCATTTTTATAGCCCTCTACAACTATAATGTCACATTTATTAATAGGTTCTTTAGAAAACATTTCCAACATTTTGAACAAGCTTTTTTCTTCATTTTGATCATTTTCTTGAATTAGGGCAAATCTCTCTTTGGATGAAATAATTACAGGTTTTGCTCCAGCTTTTCTTAAATTGTAAGAGTCTTTTCCTGGTTTATCTATATCAAACTTGTGATGAGCATGTTTTAGAGTACCCACATTAATACCAATTTTAGTAAAATTTCTAATCAGTTTTGTTGATAAAGTTGTTTTGCCTGATCCAGACCAACCTGCCAGCCCAAACAAAGGTGGTAATTTGCCTAGGATTTGTTGTGCAAGTATAAGATCTGGAGGTGCATTTAAATTAGTAAAAGGATCAAAGTCTGAATTTTGTATGTTATCAAAGTCAACATAAGCAATCTTAAGTTGAGCTGTGAAAATATCTATTTTTCTAATACCTTCATTTAGAGCAATTTGTAATTTGTTATTGATATCTGATTTCCATAAAGCAATTACTGGATGATTAAACCCTCTTGATTTTGCAACCACCAAATCAACTTCTGGAGTTTTATTTTTTGCTTCGACCATAGATTGGACTAGGTTCTTAGGAAGAAATGGGGTGTCGCATGGTAAAGTCAAAACCCAATCTTGATTTATCTCCTTTGCCCAATTTAATGATGCTAAAATTCCAGCTAGGGGCCCCAAATGACCTTTGATAGGATCCTTAATTATCTTGTAACCAAACTTTTGAAAGTCATCAAAATTCGTATTTATATTTAATGCAATAGGTGCAACTTTGCCTGATACTTTTTCTAAAACATAAGATAAAAGCGGTCTATCCAAAAGGCGGATCAAAGCTTTTTCTTTACCACCCATTCGTCTACCTTTGCCTCCTGCTAAAATGACACACGGTATTATTTCGTTTAATGTTTCCAAATTATTCAACCTTTAGTTGATTAAAGACCTTTGTGCAGACATTACATCTTCATTTGCAACTGCCTTGATGTCAGTATCAAAAATCACTCTATTTACTCCATTTGCAATTATCATCCTTTTACCTTTGGCTCTTCCAATTAATGTAAGGCCAGCTTCTCTAGCTAGTTTAACACCTGATTCGGTAAAACCTGACCTTGATATCAATATTGGGATTCCCATTTGGACTGTTTTTATAACCATTTCTGAAGTAAGTCTTCCAGTAGTATAAAAAATTTTATCATTTGCATTTTCTTTATTTAAAAACATCCAACCAGCAATCTTATCTACTGCATTATGTCTTCCAACGTCTTCAACATAAATTAGTGGTGAATCTTTTTGGCATAATACGCAACCGTGAAGGGCTCCTGCTTTTAAATACAAGCTGGGTTTTGTATTGACTTTTTTTGAAATCGTATAAATCCAAGAAGTTTTTATCTTTGATTTTTTATCAAGATTAACTGATGAAAATTCATTTATTATATCTCCATAAACTGTACCCACTGCACAGCCACTAGTTCTGATTTTCTTTTCCATTTTTTTTTCATAGTTTGTTTTTCGTTCAGTTCTTACGATCACAACTTGGAGGTCTTCGTCATAATCAATTCCTGAAATGACATCATCTCTCTTAAGCATATTTTGGTTAAGCAGATAGCCAACTGCTAACAAGTCAGGCATATCACCTAATGTCATGGCTGTGACAATTTCTTGTTTGTTAAGATAAATTGTTAATGGAATTTCTTTAACTACAGGTAGTTTAATATTTTCACCAAATTCATTTAAACACTCGATTGATTCAGTTAGATTATCATTTTCTAAGTTAGGTGAAATATAAAACTCTTTATTGTTTTCCATAGTCTTACCTTTTATTTAAGAGTTTGTTTTGATGCTACCCAATTAATGAATTCTTGAGATTCATTTGATAAATGATTGCATAAATTTAAGTATTTTATTAAAAGCTCTTCTCCAAAAGAAGTAATATGTGTACCTTTATTTCCTCCTTTTTTTTCTAAAACAGGTATTGAGAATGCTTCTTCTATAGTTTTAAGAAGCATAGTTGCTCTTCTTGTGCTCATACCCATTTCTTTGGCAGCTGATCTAATAGAACCTTTATTAGCAACTAAGTTAAACAGCTCCATTTTCCCAGCACCAATCATATGACTATTAATATAAACTTTGATCCTAACACCATTTTTATTTTCATTTACTAGTCTAGGTGGTAAGGAAGAATTTTTTAAATTTATAGATCTATTTTTCATTAACTAATTATATAGTATAATGTTAAAATACACTAAATATTTATTATGGAAATGAGCTTATGTCTGAATACTTCACAACTGATGAGTTAGCAGAGTTTCTTAGAATTAAACCAAGAAAAGTTTACGATTTAGTCTCTACGGATAAAGTACCTTATTCTAAAGTTATGGGTAAATTATTGTTTTCTAAATCAGAAATATCAAATTGGATTTCTGGTGGAAAAAACAATATGTCTAATCCAAAAAATCCACCAAATATATTATTAGGAAGTCATGATCCTCTTTTAGAATTAGCAGTCAAGCAGTCAAAATCAGGAATTGCAATGTCATTTGATGGAAGTATAGAAGGTTTAGAAAGATTTAAATTAAATCATGGTATAGCGTCTGGGCTTCATATTTATGATAGTGATTTGGAAACTTGGAATGTACCAATAGTAAAAAAATGTCTAGAAAAACAAGATTTTGTTTTAATGGAATGGGCCAAAAGGGATAGAGGTTTAATCTATAAACCGAAAGAAAAAAGCAAAAAAAATTCTATTTATGAATTCTTAGGTCAGAGACTTGTTACCAGGCAAAGTGGATCTGGGTCTGACAATTATTTCAAATATATTTGTAAAAGAGAAAATATTAATTCCTCTGATTTTATTGGCACTGAAGTCACCTACTCTGAAAATGACGCTGTTTCACTTATTTTATCAGATAATGCAGATGTAACTCTTGGTCTTGCATCTGAGGCTAAAAAGCATCAGCTGGGATTTCTTCATATTGCCACAGAAAGATTTGATATTGTTGTAAATAGAATTTCTTGGTTTGAAAAACCTTTTCAAAGACTTTTAACTTTTTCTAGATCTGACGATTTTTTAAATACTGCTTCAAATTTTTTTGGTTATAATATTAATGATTTAGGAACAGTACATTTCAATAATAAATAGGCAAAAAAATGTTTAAAGAAATTGGTAAGGGGTTGTTAGGTGTTGCAATAATACTTACTCTATTTTTTTTCTTTTTAGGGACTAAAACATTTATTTTTACTTCTTTAGTTTAAGGTGTTAAATGAAAATTACCGGAATAGAAACAATACAAAATACTGAATATTCTAATCTTGTTTGGATTAAACTTTATACTGATGAGGGTTTGACAGGCTTGGGGGAAACATTTAGGAACCCTCAAGCTATAATATCTTATTTGCACGAAACATGTGCGCCCTATCTAATTGGCAGGGACCCCCTTAGAATAAATGAACATTCAGATAACCTAATTAACTGGACAGCTAATAGATATATAGGATACCCAACAAGATCAGTTGAATATAGAGGAAATTCTGCGGTTGATATAGCACTTTGGGATTTAAAGTCTAAAGCTAGTAATTTGAGTTTAGTAGACATGTTAGGAGGTCTAAGTCGAGATTATATACCAATATATAATACATGTGCTGATGATGGGTATAACTGGAATGCAAATTTGCGTTCTCGGTCAGTAGGATCAACTAATGTAAAAAAAGAAAAAAATAATTACGACGATTTAGAAATGCAAGCTAAAAACCCAGGAGAATTAGCACAGAGTCTGTTGGATGAGGGTGTTTCAGCAATGAAAATTTGGCCTTTTGATGAATTTGCATTTCCAACGAAAGGTCAAATGATATCCACGGAAAATTTAAAGGAAGGTATAAATCGAATTGAAAAAATACGTAAAGCTGTTGGAAATAAGATTGATATAATGCTTGAATATCATTCATTATGGCAATTAGCGCCAGCTTTAAAAATAGCCCGTCAAGTAGATGAATTTGATATTTTTTGGCACGAAGACCCTATAAATATGGCTCACTTAAAAGATCTTGCTGAGTTTAGAAAAAACATCATAGCTCCTGTTGCAGGTAGTGAAGCCTTAGGTACAGCTATATGGTATCGTGATGCTTTAGCTTTAGACGCTATAGATTATATGCACTATGATTTAGGTTGGATTGGAGGTATTTCAGAAGCTATTAAAATATCAGGTATAGCTCATGCCAATAACAGAATGATGTGTCCCCATGATTGTACTGGGCCGATTGTCTGGATTGCAAATCTTCATATAAGCCTTGCATTTTCAAGCTCAATGATTCTAGAAAGTGTAAGGTCCTATTATAATGGCTTTTATAAAAAGTTAGTAAATAACCTTCCTAAGATTGAAAAAGGGTTTGCATTGCCTATGGATGGAATTGGCTTAGGTACAGAATTGCAGGACTCCCTTTTAAAATCACCAAATACGATTATCAGAAAAACCTCAAAAAATGATTTATGAAAATTTTAAAAGTAATTACCCTACAAAATAAGAAAATCAAATTAGATCTTTTGCCTGAAATTGGTGGAAGAATTAGTAGTTTAATTTTTGACGATTTTCATGTTTTACGTCCAATACCTCTCCATGATCTAAATTCTATTCATTTGTTTAAAGGTGGGAGTTTCCCATTAGCTCCATTTTCTAATAGAATTAAAAATGCAAAATTTAGATTTAATGGATTAGAATATAACTTGAATCAAAATGCTTTTCCACATGCAATTCATGGTCATGGATACTTAAGTGAATGGAGTATTGTAGAACAATCAAGTTCTTATGTTATTTTAATTTATCGACATGAAGCAGATAAATTCGGTTGGCCTTGGTCATATGAAATAACTCAATCAATTTATTTGACTGCGTTCTCATGCAAAATTGAACTAAAACTCCTGAATAATTCAAAAATCATCATGCCTTTTGGATTTGGAATACACCCATTTTTTAATTTTAATGATGAGATTAAATTAAGATTCAATGCTTCAAGAGAATGGGTAGGACAACCGGAAGATTTTCCAACTAAAACTAAGCCTATAGAAAATAACTTTAATTTTAGAAATGGAAAAGCATTATGGAATAATGAAAAAACAGTGTGTTATGAAAATTTTAGTGGAAAGGTTCAAATTATTTGGCCTAATAAAAAGAAAAAAATTACAATGAAAGTGGACAAAATTTTCAACCATTTAATCGTCCATGTTCCAAAAGCAGAGGAATATTTTTGTATTGAGCCAGTAAGTCATCCAACTGACGGCTTTAACTTAATGCAAGGAAAAAAAGAAAATATAGATTGTAAGTTTTTGGGACCAAATGAATACATAAGCGGTTTGATAGAGTTAGATTTAGAATAATAGTTTTATCCAAAAAAGGGAAATTGCATTCCTTTAACTCCAGGAACTTTCAAAGCAAATATTCCACCTGCTAAAGGTTGTTTTTCTTCTGTTCCTTTAGTTATATCTTTTCCAATAGATGTGACATATATAATATCTAGATCTTTCCCCCCAAAGGCAATTTTAGTAGGTTTCTCTACTGGCATTTTTATAGTCATATCAATACTGCCCTTTGGTGTAAGTCTTACTATTTCCCAACCAGAAACTCCAGCCATCCAATAACAACCGTCTGTGTCAACACAACCGCCATCTGGTCTTCCTGCAGTAACCTTAGTATCAAAGAAAATACGTTTGTTAGACCAAATACCTTCATCTAAATCATAATCATATGTCCATATAGTTCTGATCCAAGGAGCGCTATCAGATATGTAAGCTGTTCTACCTTCAGGTGAAAAAGCCAAGCCATTAATAGTATGAAAACCTTCCATAGTTTTCTTTGCTCTACCAGACTTATCAAGGCAATAAAGACTACCTCTAGGCTCAGCATTTATATTTGAACCATTAATTGCCATTGTTCCGGCGTAAAATCTACCCTTTAAGTCAACGGTTCCGTCATTAAATCTATTATCTAAAATATTATTCTCTGGATTATTTATGAATTTCATACTTTTATCATTTTGGTTTAATTCAAAAAAACCATCAGTAAGAGCTAATATAATATTAAGGTTCTTTTTAATTGCAAAACATCCAATTGGTTTACCAACATTTATAGTTTTATTTTTACCATTTATGGGATTGAATTTGTTTAGTTGGCAGTTATTTATATCAACCCAGTAAAGATTTTGATCTGAAGTTGACCAAATAGGACCTTCTCCCAAATTTGCTTTTATATCTAACACGCAATCTACGTGAATATTGTTCAATTTGTTTTCTCCAAAATTACAAAAATTTAAATAAGATAACTATTTTATTAAATTTGGTAAAGTTAAGGATATAGCAGGTATAAAAGTAGTAAGCATAAGTGCAATAAAGATTGCAAAATAAAATGGCCAAATTGTTTTTACAACTCGTTCAATTGGTACTTTACCAATTGCACAGCCGACAAAAAGACAGGCACCTACTGGAGGTGTACATAAACCAAGCCCTAAGTTCATCATCAATACCATACCAAATTGAAGGGGATCCATCCCTAAAGATACAGCTAATGGTAAAAAAATTGGCGTGCAAATTAGGATCAATGCAGCCATATCCATAATCATTCCCAAGACTAATAACATTATGTTTATCATCAATAAAATAACAATAGGATTACTTGATATACCATTCATAAAGGTTATCATTTGGGATGGAACTTGATAAAAAGTTAACATGTAACCAAAAGCAGATGCACTAGCAACTAGTATCATAACCATAGATGTAGTCTTAACTGAATTAATCACAGCAATTTTAAAATTTTCCCAAGTTAAAGCCCTGTAAACAAAAACTGTAACTAGGAAAGCATAAAGAGTCCCAAATGCACCTGATTCTGTTACTGTAAAAATACCTGATAATACTCCACCCACTATTATAACTGCAGTAAATAGTCCTGGTAGTGCAGTCACAAAATGTAAAAACAGAGCATAGTATCCCGGAAAAACTTCTGATTTGTAACCTCTTTGAACAGCCACCAAGTAAGCAACTAAAGCCAAACAAACACACATGACAACGCCTGGTATTATTCCAGATAAAAAGAGTTGAGTGATTGACACCCCACCGCCAGTCGCAACAGCAAATAAAATCATATTGTGGCTAGGGGGTATCATGATGCCTGCAATAGAAGAGGTGACAGTTACATTTACCGCGTAGTCTTCGTCATATCCTTTTTCTTTCATCACTGGAATTAATATTGAACCAAGAGCTGAAACGTCGGCAACTGCTGATCCTGAAATTCCTCCAAAAAGCATAGATGCAAAAACGTTCACGACACCAAGACCTCCTCTTACAGCACCAACTGCAGAGGAGGCTAATCTAACTAACCTTACTGCTATACCTCCATGGAACATTAATTCGCCTGCGAAAATAAAAAAAGGAATGGCAAGTAAAGAAAAAACATTTATTCCAGATATAATTCTTTGAAAAGCAATAATTAGGGGTAATCCCTCGAAGTAGAATGCTGACACTGCCCCAATGCCGAGAGCAAAGGCTACAGGAACTCCAATAACCACTCCAAAAGCAAAAATTCCCATCATTATTAATAAGCCCATATTTTCTACCTCATTTAGGCTTGATATTCTTAGTAATGGTACCCTTATAATTTAACAAATGACCAATCGAAAAAAGTAAAATTAATCCTCCACAAATCATAATAGGGACTGCTCTTAGCCCCTCTGGAATATGAATTAAAGGAATTTGTGTACTCCATTTGAAAACAACTAATTTATAACTATATACCATCATAACATAACCAAATATCATGAGCATAAAATGAGTTGTAAAGTCAAAAATAATTTTTAATACAATAGGCATTCTGTCTCTAAAGTAGGATACTCCTAAATGTGTTCTTTTGTGAATTCCTATAGCTGCTCCTAAAAAACCAATTAGGACTACAAGCAAAAGAGAAACTTGTTCTACCCATGTTGGTGTAGAGTTTAGAACATATCTTCCATAAACTAACCAGCTGAAAATTACTGTCATCACAATCAGAGCAAATCCAGTTACAATATTACAAACGTAAGCAATTTTTTCTAGTAGGGTATTATAAATTTCTAATAATTTAAGAGATTTTTTATTGATAATTAATCCCCATTAAATATTTGTCAGATTTGTTATTGGCCATATTAAATATGGCCAATAAAATTAAAGTTTTATTTAGTATTTTTAATTAAGTTTACCAATGGAACTAAATCAGGATTCGCTGACAAGTATTTTGTGTGAACAGGCTTCATAGCGTCCATGAAAGCTTGCTTATTTGGAATTTCATTAAATTTAACCCCAGCTTTCATTACTTTATCACGGCTAGAAATAGCTCTTTTTTCCCACAAAGCTCTTTGTAATTCTGCAGATTCTCTTGCAGCTTCCTTTACAGCTTTTTTATTTTTAGCAGATAAGTTATTATAAACTTTATCATTTATACATACACATTCAGGTATAATTAAATGTTGAGAAAGTGAATAATATTTTGCTACTTCAAAATGGCCTGTTGATTCATAAGAAGGCCAATTATTTTCAGCTCCATCAACCACACCGGTTTTCAGTGATTGAAAAACTTCAGAAAAAGCCATCGGTGATGGATTCCCTCCCAAAGCAGAAATCATTCCTGAGTATAGGTCGTTATTCATAACTCTTACTTTTAACCCTTTTACGTCTGATGGCTTCATAATTGGTTTTTTAGAATTGTAGAATGAACGGGCTCCTGAGTCATACCAAGCGAGCGCAACTATTCCTATTTTTTCCATCCCAGCACTAATTTTGTCTCCTGCAGCACCATCTAAAGCTCTATGCATATGACCCATGTCCTTAAATATAAAAGGCAATGAAACTACGTTTGCCTCTGCAGCCATAGGCCCTATTGGACCAAGATTGAAGTTACCAATAGCTAGTCCTCCTACTCTAACTTGTTCAATAGCATCAGGTTGATTTCCCAATACGCCAGAATGAAACATTTTTAATGTAATCTCGCCACCAGTTTTTTCCTTTAACAATTCGGCAAACTTGTCCATAGCTACAGTATTTGGATAACCTGGTTTATGAATATTCCATCCACGCCATTCTTCTGCTATAGCAGTTATTGATAAGGTTGAGGCAACAGCCAACGCTGATACACCTAAAATTATTTTTTTTAAATTTTTCATTTCAACTCCCCTATGAAAATTAATCTCTTATGGTGCGTTTGAAATGGTAAAGAAGTCAACCTTTAATAATCTTATTCATTCAAATTAATTAAACTGAACATATAAAACTAGAATATTAATTGAACCTTCATACTATTTTCTTTTTCATTCATTGCAATTTTGAAACCTTGTTCGGCGTTTTGAAAAGGAATACTGTGAGTAATAAGAGGTTTAACATCAATTAGTTTCTTTTTCATCATCTTGACAGCTAATTCAAACTCCGAATGAAATCTAAATGATCCTTTAATATTCAATTCTTTAGTTGTCACGGAAACTAATGGCATAAGAATATCCCCTCCCAATCCTAGTTGTATAAGAGTACCTTTTGGTTTTAAACACTTAACAGCATCATCTATACCTGAGGCAGAGCCAGAGCATTCAATTGCAAGATCAAAATAACCTTTCCCAACTTGAAATTTTTCAATTTGAAGAAAGTTTTTTGAAGTATTTATAACTTTGTCTGCTCCTACTAAATTTGAAAATTCTAGAGCCTTATCTGAAATATCTGTAACTATTATTTCTTCTGCTCCTGCACGTCTCGCTGATAAAACACCAAGTGTCCCAATAGGACCAGATCCAATTATTAAGACTTTTTTTCCAAAAATATCTCCTGCTTGTTTTATGGCATGAAGACAAACTGCTAGCGGTTCTGCCATTGCCGCTTCTTCTGGCGATAGACCGTCTGCTACTACACATTGATAATCCTCCGCAATTAGTCTTTCCCTAAAAGCACCTTGAATATGAGGAAAGGGCATTGCAGAGCCATAAAATTGCATGTTTATGCAATGGTTCTGGTTGCCTTCTAAACAGAATATACATTTATTACACGGCCTAGATGGCGATACTGAAACAAGTTGTCCAATAGATAAGTTAGTTACTTTTGATCCTAATTTAGTAACATGGCCAGATACTTCATGTCCTAATACCATAGGTTCCTTTAGCTTAATGTGGCCAAACCCACCGTGTTTATAATAGTGGAGATCAGTTCCACAAATACCGCCGGTTGCAATAGAAACTTCAACTTGATTAGAAGACATTTTTCCCAATGGATAATCGTCTATTCTTAAGTCCATAGCCCCGTGAATCTTTATTGATTTCATATCTATTATCCCGCATTCGAAATTAAGATTTTAAAGTTAAATTTTTGAAAGATGATTAGCAATATTTTTATTATTTATATATATTTTACTTTTATTTTACTTGGAGATAGTGAATGAGTTCTGGAACAGAATTATTTAACCTAAAAGGTAAAAGAGCTCTTATAACAGGTTCATCTCAAGGAATAGGTTTCGCTTTAGCCAAAGGACTTGATGAAGCTGGCGCAGAAATTATTTTAAATGGAAGGAATAAAGAAAAATTAGATAAAGCAGCAAAAGCTCTTACCCCACAAAATAATTTGCATCAATTATCTTTTGATGTTACTGACAAAAATGAGATTGATAATGTTATTAATAAATTTGAAAACGAAATAGGTTCAATTGAAATATTAGTAAATAATGCTGGAATGCAACATCGAACACCGCTTGAAGATTTTCCACCTGAAATATTTGAACAATTATTAAAAACAAATATTTCATCTGTTTTTAATGTAAGCCAAGTAGTGGCAAGGCATATGATCAAAAGGGGATCAGGAAAAATTATTAACATTGCGAGTGTTCAAACTTTATTAGCAAGACCTGGTATTGCTCCTTACACAGCAACTAAGGGTGCTGTTGGAAATCTTACTAAAGGAATGGCAACAGATTGGGCAAAACATGGACTTCAATGTAATGCTATTGCTCCAGGTTATTTTGATACACCTTTGAATGCTGCACTGGTGTCTGATAAAGATTTTACTTCTTGGTTAAAAAAAAGAACACCTGCAGGTAGGTGGGGCAAAGTTGAAGAGTTAGTTGGTGCTAGTATATTTTTAAGTTCTGATGCATCTAACTTTGTTAATGGGCACATACTTTATGTTGATGGCGGTATTACCGCCTCTTTATAAATAAAATACAAAAAAGTCTTCAAGCATATTTTTGAGAATTGGAAATTTGCATATTTGCCCTTAAAACAGTTTTGAGCTTCTTAATCTGCATTAGGGAAAAAAAGTTGTTTTCCTTTCAATTTAAAGTTTTCAATAACTTTTTGTCCTCTTTTTGATAAGAGCCAACTAATAAATTTATTAGCGTTTTTAAATTTTACATTTGGACAACTTGACGGGTTAACCATCGTAATCCCATATTGATTAAATAACGCTTTATTTTTTTCAGCTATAATACGTAAGTTATCTTTATTGTTAAAATTAATCCATGATGCTCTGTCACTTAATGTATATGCATCCATACCACTTGCTAAATTAAGAGTTGTTCCCATCCCAGAACCTGTTTCTCTGTACCATTTTCCAGAGAATTTAATTGGCTTTAATTTAGCTTTGTCCCATATACTTATTTCTTTAAAATGGGTTCCAGAGTCATCGCCTCTTGATATAAAAATTGAGGATGTGGTAAAAATTTTTGTAAAAGATGTAATAGGGTCATCAGTTAAATTTATTTTAGCAGGATTTTCTTTTGGTCCAACTATGATGAAATCATTGTACATTAAATTATATCTCTTAAGGCCAAATCCATTTTTAACAAATTTTAACTCTCTTTTTTTTGCATGTACTATTAGTACATCTCCGTCACAATTAGCCGCATTTTTCAGTGCAGCGCCAGTGCCAACTGATACAACATGAGCAACTACATTTATCTCTGATTTAATAATTGGGAGTATGTACTCATAGAATCCAGAGTTATAGGTTGAAGTTGTTGATTGAACTATTAATGAGTTATCCCCTGAGCAGATCCTTGGAAATAATAAAAACGAGAGAATAAATAGATTTATTCTAAACATATTTTGCCTAACTAATATAACGTAAAAATTGCAATTGTTGTAATTTTCACATAAAATTGCAGTCTAAAACATAATAAATCAATAATAATATGAATATTTTATTAGATGCATTTGCGAAATCATTTGAGTTAGTTTTTACTCTTAATGAAGATTTATTTGAAATATTACTACTTTCTTTAAAAGTGAGCGGTATTTCATTACTTCTTTCTTGTTTAATTGGTTTGCCATTAGGAACTTTTTTAGCCATTAAGAGTTTTTGGGGTAAGGACGCATTTTTAGTTCTATTTAATACTATGATGGGGTTACCGCCAGTTGTTGTTGGATTAATTGTTTATTTACTAGTTTCAAGGTCTGGGCCATTCGGCTGGCTGGGCATTTTATATACTCCAACTGCAATGATAATCGCTCAGATAATATTAATAACTCCAATTATAGTTTCGTTAACCTCTCAAATTATAGAAGAAATTAGTCAAGAATATAAGTCTCTTTTTGCTTCTCTGGTAGTACCATCTCATAAAGCGATCATAGCGTATCTTTTTGATGCTAGATATTCGATACTTACAGTAGTTTTAGCCGGATTTGGTAGAGCTATATCAGAAGTTGGAGCTGTTATAATTGTAGGTGGAAATATTGATCACTTAACTAGGGTTATGACGACAACAATAGCATTAGAAACTTCTAAAGGTAATTTGTCTCTAGCATTAGCTTTGGGAATAATTCTTCTATCAATTGCATTAACTACAAACTTTATTTTAATTCGTCTAAAGATTAGTGCGAAAAGAAGAATGTATGTATAAATCTAACAAAAAAAACTTAATGAAATTAACTCCCATTGAAGTTATTGACCTATCAGTTTTATTAAGAAAAGATTTAATTCTAGACAAGGTTAGTTGTAGCATTAAAAATAATTCTATTACTGCAGTAATTGGACCAAACGGTGCAGGCAAAAGTATATTTTTAAAGACCATAAATGGATTAACAAATATAGATAATGGGAAAATAACGTTTAACAAAATATATAACAATGATGAAATTAGAAATAAGCAAGCAATGGTTTTTCAAACTCCAACTTTGTTAAGAAGAAATGTAAAATCCAATATGGATTTTGTTTCTAATGTTAAAAATAAAAATGGTGAAATAGTTATTAAAAATATTTTAAAAAGAGTTGGATTAGAGGGATATGATGATAAACCTGCACGCTTACTTTCTGGGGGAGAAAAACAAAGACTTTCTCTAGCAAGAGCTTTATTAATTGAGCCATCAGTTCTTCTACTTGACGAGCCCACTGCAAATTTAGACCCATTTTCATTGAAATTGATAGAAGAAATTATTCTAGAGGAGAGTAAAAAAGGGGCTACAATTATACTTACTACTCATGATATGGCTCAAGCTAAGAGACTAGCATCTGATATAATTTTTTTTAATAAGGGTAAAATACTAGAGCA
The DNA here is from genome assembly GCA_003283875.1 of SAR116 cluster bacterium AG-321-A13. GTDB lineage: Bacteria > Pseudomonadota > Alphaproteobacteria > Puniceispirillales > Marisalimonadaceae > Marisalimonas. The sequence goes on from QBXD01000011.1 coordinate 16,642, forward strand.
AACAGATGCAAATGCATTTTTTAGAAAACCTTTAACTAAAGAGGCAAAAAAATATATCAATGGAGAAATTCTTTTATAATTATTCAACAAGAATTGTTTCAGCTAAGTTTGCCCAGTATTCAGCACCAATTGGTAATAGCGCATCATTGAAATCATAATATGCACTGTGAAGTTTTTCTGCATCCTCACCTGCCCCAAGCCAGATATACGCTCCTGGTTTCTCTTTAAGCATATATGAAAAATCTTCAGAACCCATTGTTGGAGTTTCTTTAACATTGATTGAAGCTTCACCAAAAGTATTTTTAAAAATTTCAGATGCTAATTTTGCACTTTTTTTGTCGTTTATTGTTGATGGATATCCTGGCCTAATTTCAATGTTAACTTTGCAGTTAGAAATTGCGCACGCGTTTAATGCAACTTTCTTAATCTTCTTTAGCATGTCATCTCTTATGATTGTATTGGTTGACCTCAGGGTTCCTCCAATTGTTACTGTATCGGGTATTACATTAAAAGCTGAACCACCTTCAATTTTAGTAAGTGATAAAACAGCATTTTTAAAAGGATCTAATTGTCTTGATATTAAACTTTGAAGAGCTGTAATAGTTAAACCAGCAGCTACCATTGGATCATTAGAATATTGAGGCTGGGCTGCATGCCCTCCTTTTCCTTCAATTGTAAAAATAATTATATCTCCCCCAGCCATTGCAAAACCCCTATGAATGACAGCTTGGCCTAGAGGTATTCCTGGCCAATTATGTATTCCCCAGACAGTGTCAATTTTAAATTTTTTAAAAAGACCATCATTAATCATTGCCTTTGCGCCTGCGTTGCCACCTTCTTCTGCTGGTTGAAAAATACAATAAACTGTTCCATGAAAATTTCGTGTTTCTGCTAGGTATTTTGCTGCACCCAATAACATTGTTGAATGACCATCATGACCGCACGCATGCATAGATCCTTCATTTTTGGATGCATAGGGTAAATTAGTCTTTTCTGTCATAGGAAGAGCATCCATATCAGCTCTTATTCCTATTGTCTTTTTTGAATTACTATTTTTACCTTTAATAATTCCAACAATACCAGTCTTACCAATACCTTGATGCACTTCTATGCCAAATTCACTTAGCTTCTTTGAGATAAAGTCAGAAGTAACTTTTTCTTGGTATGCTACTTCAGGTTTCTCGTGGATACTATGTCGCCATTCAATCATTGCGGGAGTTATTTGTTCAATTTTTTGCTTGATATTCATTTTTTATACACTCAATAATTAGGTATTATTTTAAAATTTGGAGCTTCAAATGTCTGATAAGATCCTAAACGTTGAAGGAGATGAAGGTCAATCTATTCCTTTAATAATTGATTCTCCTCATAGTGGCACTGAATATCCATTAGATTTCAATCATCAAGCAGAACCCTCAAAACTTAGACAAGCTGAAGATACTCATGTTAATGAGCTATATGAATATGTTTCATCTATTGGTGGGGTTTTTATAGAAGCTAAATTTCCAAGGTCATATATTGATCCTAATAGATCAGAAACCGATTTCATATTTGAAGATTTAAATGAAAAAAATAACAGTATTAGCGAAATAAAATTTAATCCTACTATTAAAAGTGAACTTGGCATTGGTTTAGTTTGGATAAAAATTCCTCCAAATGGAGAGCCAATGTATAAAGATAAAATTACATTAAAACAATTAATGGATAGAGTTAACATATATCATAAACCATATCATAAAATACTTAAACACACACTAAATGAAACTTATAAAAATTATGGAAAGTTTTACCACATAAATGCTCACTCCATGCAAAATCAAGCTACAGCAATGTCAGATCAATTACAGGGCACAATAAGACCAGACTTTGTAATAGGAGATAGAGAAGGAACATCTTGTCATAGAAAGTTTACAGACCTAATTGTAGATTTTTTGAGGGGTTTAAACTACACTGTAGATATCAATTATCCATATAAAGGTATGGAACTTGTAAAAGCATATAGTGATCCTTTGCAAAATAAGAATTCAGTTCAAATTGAGGTAAATAGAAAATTATATATGAATGAAGAAACAAGAAAAAAAACAGACAACTTCAAAATTTTAAAAAAAGATTTAGAAAAACTAATTAGTAAAATAAAAAAAGAAATTGATGAGGGTTACTTATGAATGAGTTAGGTTTACAAAGTAAAAAAAATAACTCCTTACCTGTAATAGAAGTAAAAGATCTTAGAGTTCATTTTAATTTAAAAGATCAAGTGGTTAAAGCTGTTGATGGAGTATCATTCGATATCAAAAAAGGAGAAACAATTGCTATTGTTGGGGAATCTGGTTCAGGTAAATCTGTAACTGCATTATCACTAATGAGACTTGTTGATTTTTCAGGTGGAAACATAATTTCAGGAGAAATTAATCTAAAAACTAAAAATAAAATAAATCTAGATTTAGCTCAACAGAGCCAAGATATAATGAAAGATATTAGAGGTAACGATGTTTCTATGATTTTTCAAGAACCCATGACATCGTTAAATCCAGTATTCACAATACGAATGCAAATGACAGAAACAATCTTAAAGCATCAGGGAAAAACTAGGGCGGAAGCTCTCGAAATAGCATTGGAAATGTTGAAGTTAGTTAGAATACCTGAGCCTGAAAAAAGATTAAACCAATATCCGCATGAGCTCTCAGGGGGTATGAGACAAAGAGTCATGATAGCTATGGCATTAAGTTGTAAACCTTCTTTATTAATTGCTGACGAACCCACAACTGCGCTTGATGTTACAATACAGGCTCAAATACTAGATTTAATTAAATTGTTACAACGTGATATAGGAATGTCGGTAATTTTTATTACTCATGATATGGGAGTAGTTGCAGAAATTGCTGATAGGGTTGTTGTAATGTTTGCTGGAAAAAAAGTTGAAGAAGGATCTGCATTAGAAATTTTCAATAATCCACAACACTCTTATACAAAATCATTGCTTGCAGCCGTTCCAAAATTAGGAAGTATGAAAGGTAAGTTACTACCCGCAAAATTTATGAATGTAGATATAAATTCATCAGAAAATCAGCAATTAAAAACAACAACTCAAAATAAAATAATTGAAATAAAAGATACTGTAAATCGAGTTTCCAATCCGTTACTTCAAGTTAGAGGATTAACAACAAGGTTTTCTATAAAACAGGATTTTGGAACAAAAAAAGGTAATATTCATGCTGTTGAAAATATTGATCTTAGTTTGCAACCTGGAGAAACTTTTGGGCTGGTTGGTGAAAGTGGATGTGGAAAATCTACAACTGGTAGAAGTATTATAGGTTTAACATCACCAACAAGAGGAAGTGTTGTTTTTGAGGGGGTAGAATTAACCAACTTAAATAATAAAGAGATGATTCAATACAGAAAACAAATGCAAATGATATTTCAAGATCCTTTTGCATCTTTAAATCCTCGTATGACAGTTGGACAAATAATAGCTGAACCTATTTTAGTACATGGATTAGACGAAAAATTAGGATCAACTGAAAAAGTTATGCAATTGTTAAATCGTGTAGGATTGAACGAACAATATGCCTTGAGATTTCCACACGAGCTTTCGGGGGGGCAGAGGCAGAGAATTGGGATTGCAAGAGCACTTGCTTTAGAACCAAAATTAATTATTGCTGATGAAGCTGTTTCCGCCTTAGATGTCTCCATTCAAGCACAAGTGGTTAACTTAATGATGGAACTTCAAGAAGAATTTGGCCTGTCTTACCTCTTTATAAGTCATGATATGGCAGTAGTTGAAAGAGTTAGTCATAGAATAGGTGTAATGTATCTAGGTGAGATAGTTGAAATTGGTCTAAGAAGTGAAATTTTTGAAAACCCGCAACACCCATATACAAAAAAGTTAATGGCAGCAGTGCCAATAGCAGATCCCAGTAAAAGAAAAACAAAGTTAAATTTGATGAGCGACGAAATTCCTAGTCTTTTAAAACCACATGGTTATGAGCCTGAAAAAATAGAAATGGTAAAATTGAGTGAAGAGCATTTTGTTAAACCGTTTGAAGGAATGATTAATTAACAATGTAATTTAGAGACAAGAATTATGAATGACCCAAGACTAGATTATGCTAATGAGTTCCAGGTAGAATTAACTGCTCCTGACATATCAAGTTATAAAAAAACTAATACAGGAGTCGATTATATATTATCACTTGATAGCGGTATAAGTGGTCCTCATGTTTTTATATCTTCAATAGTACATGGGAATGAGCCTTGTGGAGCTATTGCTTTAGATTGGTTTTTAAAAAATAATTTTAGACCTAAAACAGGTAAATTAACTCTAGGTTTCATGAATGTTGAAGCTTATTTTGCTTTTGATCCCAAAAATCCAAATAGAACTAGATGGGTTGATGAAGATTTTAACAGATTATGGGCAGATGGTGTCTTGGAAGACACTTCCAGAAAAAGGACTAGTGAATTTTTTAGAGCTAATGAAGTCAAGAGCATAGTTTCACAAGCTGATTATTTACTAGATATTCACTCAATGCAAAAACCATGTGTTCCACTTATGATGGCGGGTACATTAGAAAAAGGTATTAACTTTGCTAAATCTGTTGGAATGAGCATGCCTATTATTTCTGACACAGGCCATAAAGAGGGCGTGAGAATGAGAGATTACTTGGACTTCTCAAGAAAAGACAGTAATAAAAATGCACTCCTAGTTGAATGTGGTCAACATTGGGAAAAACTGTCTGAAAGAATAGCAATTGAAACCCTGATAAGATTTCTTAGAAGCACAAGCACTATGGATAAAAAATTTGGTGAAGAGTTTCTAAATGAACTAAAGCCTAAAAAATTTCAAAAAGAGGTTTATCGGGTAGGAGAAATTATCACTATAAAGACAGATAAATTTAAATTTTCTAGTGACTGGCAAGGCTTTGAAGTTCTTAAAAAAGGGACTCTTATTGGTAAAGATGACCAGGAATTTGTTTATGCTCCATATGACGAAACAATTTTAATAATGCCTACTAAAAGGTTATTTAAAGGTAAAACGGCTGTTAGGCTAGCATACAGAATTGAAGATTAAACAATTATTTATTTTTTAATGAAGTCGAGGATTAAACATATCTCTTAAATGGTCTCCAACTAAGTTTATGGAAGCAACGGTAATGAGTAGCGCCACACCGGGAAAGATGCTAATCCAATAATCACCGCTATACATATATTCAAATCCATTGCCAATAAGAAGACCTAAAGAAGGCTCTGTAATAGGTAATCCGAGCCCAAGAAAACTTAGCGTTGCTTCCAATGAAATAGCATGAGCTGTTTGAAGAGTACCAACAACAATTAGCGGTGCCATACAATTTGGTAGAATATGTTTAAACATAATCCTAGTATTACTAAAAGCCAAACATCTCGCTGCATCAACATATTCTTTATTTAACTCTACTAAAGCACTCGAACGGGCAGTTCTCGCATAATAGGCCCATTGGACTAAAATTAATGCAATAATAGTTTTTTCAACTCCTTTTCCAAAAGCAGCTAGAATTATCAAAGCAACTAAAATTGAGGGAAAACTTAGTTGAATATCAACTATCCTCATAACTACAGATTCATATTTTCCTCCAAAAAAAGCTGCTGAAATTCCAAAAAAAGATCCAATAATAAGAGCAAAAATGCCTGAAAGCACACCAACGCCTAGACTAACACGTAAACCATAGAATATAGCAGAAACCATATCTCTTCCAGCTCCGTCGGTGCCAAGTAAAAAATAATTCCCAGAAAAGTCTTCTGAAAAAGGGGCTAGCCTACTGTTCATTATACTTACAGTATTTAGATCATATGGGTCAGTTGGTGATACTAAAGGTGCAAAAACAGCAACAAATAAAATTAACATAAAAACTATTAAAGATACTACAGCAACTTTATTGGATGAAAAATCTTTCCAAAACTCTTTAATTTTTTTTATTTTGGGGTTCATTGACCGTCACCTTTAATTCTCACTCTAGGGTCTAAAAATGTATAAAGAATATCGACAATAAGGTTTAAAAAAACAAAAAACGTTACAATGATCATTAGATAAGCGACAATAACTGGTCTATCTAGATTATAAATTGAGTCAATGATTAGTTTACCCATTCCAGGCCACGCAAATACTGTTTCAGTAACAGTTGAAAATGCGATTAATGATCCAAATTCAAGTCCAACGACTGTTACAATGGGAATTAGAATATTCTTTAGTATATGTACTAAAACTATTCTTTTTTCAGACAAACCTTTTGATCTAGCAAAAGTAATATAATCTTGAAGAATTATTTCTCTTGTTCCAGCTCTAGTCAAGCGGATCACCGATGAAATTTTAAATAATGCTAAATTCAAAGCAGGTAGAAAAACGTGTGACAACCCATTTAAGGTAAATAAAGAGCTATTAATCCCTAAAAAAGTACCAATTTCACCTCTTCCAGTTGATGGTAACCATCCAAGGTGGACTGCAAAAATCATAATGAAGATAATGCCTACCCAAAATGTTGGCATTGAAAAACCTAAAATTGAACCACCCATTATTATTTTGCTAGTTTTACTCTCTGGCTTATAGCCTGCATAGATACCAAGAGGTATAGCTATGACAAGTGAAATAAAAAGAGAAAATAATGCTAATTCTAGTGTCGCCGGCATTCTTTGAATAATTAGTTTCAATGCTGGTTCACCAAAAATAAATGAATCTCCAAGATCCCCTTTAAAAGCATTTACTAAGAAATACCAATATTGTTCCGTAACAGGTCTATCTAATCCTAACTCTCTAATAACTCTTTCTACTTCGGCTTGGTCAGCTTCGGGGTTAATCAGCATTTCAACTGGATCCCCAACTAGATTAACCCCCCCAAATACCAAGAGTGACATTATAAATAATACGAGCACACTCTGAGCCAATCTTGTAAATATAAAAGGGGTCATGTTTTCATCATTAAATTAAAAAAAACCAGAGCAGTTATGCTCTGGTTTAAATTGTTCTAATTACTTACAGTTTACGTAAGTTGCAATAGTTCTCTCATCTGTTCGAGGAGTGTAGTTACAGCCAGATTTAGATGCCCAAGTATTCATTTGATAATGTATTGGGATAACACCATAATTTTTACCTACTGCTACTTCTGTTGCTTCTGCAAGAAGTTTTCCTCTTGCATCAGAATCAACGGTTCCAAGAGCTTCTTGAACTAGTTTGTCGACAACAGGATCAGAATGTCTTCCTCTATTGGCTCTTCCCATTCCTATGGACTTATCATAAGTATGCAAAAGTGCTCTCAAAGGAGATGAAGCTTCTCCGGAACCAGCCCCCCAACCAAGAACCATAAAACTGAATTCTGGGCTTTTATTAGGACCACCACGGGATGCTCTTTTGAAATAGACAGCTTTTGGCATTGTTTCAACTTTTGCTTTAATACCAATTCTAGAGAACATTTGAGCTAAAGCTTCTGCAATTTTAGCGTCATTAATGTATCTATCATTTGGTCCGTGAATTGTCATTTCAAAACCATTGCCATAACCAGCTTCCTTCAAAAGCATTTTTGCTGTATCTGGATCATAAGGATCAGGTTTCATTTTTGTTGAAACTCCATGAAAACCTGCAGGTAATAATTGGCCTGCTTTAACAGCTATACCTTCCATTACCTTTGCAACCATTGCGTCACGATTAATTGCTAATGATAAAGCTTTCCTAACTCTAACATCCATTAATGGGTTTTTAATTTTTCCGCCACCAATGGCAGTGATGTGAGGTGAATCTTCTCTGAATTGGTCCATATGTAAATAAATAACACGGTTAGATGGACCACTATTTAATTTAATTGTAGGATTTTTTTTCATTTTTCCAACATTCAAAGGAGGAACGTTGTCAATAAAATCAACATCCTTTGCTAATAGTGCAGCTATTCTGGCTGGACCAGATTTAATAGGCTTAAAAAGTACATTTTCAAACTGTGCCATTCCAGTACCGGCTCCATGATAATCTTTATTAGCTTTTAGGACAATCTTATCACCAGGCACCCATTCAACAAATTTGTAAGGCCCAGTTCCTATCGCAGCTTTTCCACTATTGTAGTCACCTGTTGTAGCACCTTCACCATTTTTCTTTGAAATAATTTTAACAGTCATTATGTCATTAGGCATTAGAGGATAGGGCTTTTTGGTTTTAATATGTATAGTATGACTATCTATTTTAATAAACTCTTTCCCTTTTAAATAAGTACCAAATCCTGATGGAGATTTCGGAACATTTTGTGCTCTCTCAGCAGTAAAAATAACATCGTCAGCTGTAAAATCACTGCCATCATGAAATTTTACCCCTTTTCTAAGTTTAAATTCCCATGTTGTATCATTTATAGGCTTCCATGACGTAGCTAAGTCAGGATAGTGTTGTTGGTTTTCGTCTGATCCAACTAAAGTTCCGTAAATATGTGTTGCGAAAGCATTGTTAGGACCAAGATTATGGTAATGTGGATCAATTGAGCTCGGCTCAGACTTTAATCCAACAGTAAGATCTTTTGCCAAAGCCACAGTAGACAAAAGACAACTTATCATCACTATAAAAAGTCTGTTGATTAATTTCATTTTTCCCTCCTGAAATTCTATATTAAAAAAAACTTTGTAGTAAAAATGGAATAGAGTCAAAATAAAAGATATAAGTATATCTTAATAATACCTTTAACTTTTTTAAACTCATTCATAGAGTAATTTTATTTTTAATTTTTTGGAGTTAGCCATTTGCATTTTACAGAAATAATAAATCAATTGCCGCAATTAAAAATATTTAAGGACAACACATATAATATACAAATTTCTTACAGATACCAAAAATTTAATGAAGAAATTCCAATATTATTTCTACATGGATTTAATGGAAATAGTAAAAGTTGGGCATATCAATTTCATTATTTTAAAGGTAGAAGGTCAGTTATAGCTATTGATGCGCCAGGTTTTGGTCAGTCTGATTCTTCAGATTTAGATATGTTGTCTATATCAAATATTGTTTATAACTTATTAAAAAGTATAGATGTTACAAAGTGTGATCTAGTTGGCCATTCAATGGGCGGAATGCTTGCTCAAATAGTTGCATCAAAACATAGCAAATTAATTAATAAGGTAATTCTATCTTGCACTCATAAAGGTTATGCGATGCCAGTAGGAAGCTCTCTGAGAGATCCATATAAATTAAGGCTAGAAGAGCGAAAACAAATGTCAAATAAAGAATTTGGTCAATTAAGAATTAAAAAAATGTTACCTGAATTAAAAAATCCAGAGATCTTCAATTTTTTATCTTTAATAAGTGAAGAAATTACGGAAGGTTCTATCAAATCTGGTGGAATGGCCATGCAGACCTTAGATACAACAGATTATTTATCAAATCTTAAACAAGATTGTCTTATATTAAAGGGTTCAAAAGACATTGTTGTATCTAAAGAATGTTCTTATCAGTTAGAAAATTTGTTGAGGCACGCAAAAATTAGAGAAATACCTAATGTTGGACATGCACCTTATTGTGAAGATACAAAAACTTTCAACGCCGAAGTGGAAAATTTTTTCCAATAATGACTGCCTTATCAAACAAGCCTTTTACCTTATATTTTCTCAGTAATACAATTGCTCTATTAGGCCTTTGGATACAAAAAATTGGAGTTGGTTGGCTTACATGGGAAATTACCGAGTCAACTTTTTGGACAAGTTTTGTTACTTTAGCTTTGATGGCTCCAGCAGGAGTTATAGGTCCTCTATTTGCTGTTTTTGCCGAAAATTGGAATATGAGAACAGCAAGTATTATATTGAAAGTGCTAATGTTTATGACTGGAGGTATAATCTGGTTTTTGCAGTATTTAGATATGCACTCGCTTTTTACTTTAGCTTCTTTATCAATTTTACAAGGTTTATTAAGCGCATGTTATCATCCAGTAAGACTGGTTTTTGTGTCTATAGTTGTTCCTAGAAATTTATTATCCAGTGCAGTAGGGCTTAATTCAGCCTCTTTTAATGGATCCAGAGTTGTAGGGCCAGCTTTCGCTGGTGTCACAATAGCTTTGTTTAACCTCGAAACAACTTTTTTTATTGCCATGCTTACTTATATTCCACTCATTCCAGTTTTAATTTATATGCCGCTTAGAGATCGAGTTAAATCCTCAAGTATACACGATAATTTTCTCAAACGTTTGTTAGAGGGTGGAAAAGTAGCATTGAAAACTCCAATTATAGCCAAGGGTTTATTTGTAGTTTTTATCAGTGCATTCTTTGTACGTGGAATGCTTGAGATACAACCTACTATTGCAGGAGAAATTTTAGATAAAGGTAGTATTGGATTGTCTTTAATCACAGCAACTGCTGGATTTGGGGCTTTACTTGCTTCTATCTGGATAGGTTTGCGAACTAATACTGAAGTAAAAATTGAAACTAAATTGGTCCCAATGTTAACTCTAGGACTAGTAGTAAGTTTCATACTTGGTTTTATCTCAGAAATGTACTTAATGGCATTTGCTTTTACAATTGTTGGCTTTACTACGACAGTTGTAGGTATTGGCACTCAAACAATTATACAATTAAAGGTTGATGAAATTTATCGAGCCAGGGTTTTAACTTGGTGGTCCAGTGTTTCTTTTGGTTCTCTTACAATTGGGGGAATATTGTTGGGTCTTGCAGGGGAATTTATCCCTCTGAATGTTGGTATGATGATAATGCCAATTCTAGGATACCTAATATTTAAATTAGTAGTGTATTCTCATTTTAAAAACAACTTTATGTAGCTTTTTTTATTTTGGCTTCCCTTTTAAAAATATATAAACCTGAAATTGTTATTATAATTCCACCTAATATTGTAGAGAACATTGGATATGTATTCCAAATCAAAAAATCAAAAATTATTGCCCAAATAATTCCTGTATAATTAAATGGACTGACTATTGACGCAGGAGCTTTTTGAAGAGCGTAAGTCATTAATAGTTGTGTTAAAAAGGCAGAAACGCCTAAACCAATAAATAATAACATGACTTCTATAGATGGCTGTTTCCAAAAAAATGGTTGAAAAAATGAAGTAACGATTACGCTTACTAACATAAAAAAGAATACTGTTTTAACAGGATGTTCAGTAGTACCAAGTAATCTTAAAAAAATAATGGTTGTAGACCACATAAGAGTTCCAATTAACGCATAAATAGAGGCCATGGCAATTTGTCCGGTTGGATTTATAGCTATGATGACACCTAAAAAGCCAATAAAAATTGCCGTCCATCTACGCCAACCTATACTTTCTTTTAGAAAAAAAATTGCAAAAATACATGCAAAAATAGGGACTGCTTGAGAGATAACAGTTACATCTGCTACTGGAAGTCTTTGAAAAGCTAGGAAGAACATTATATTGCCAATAAGACCTGCAATTCCTCTAAAAAAATGTGTCTTTGGTTTTTTAGTTTTAAGAAAATTAAATCCACCTAATTTGTAGATAATAGGTGACAATAGAATTAAAACTACGATCGCTCTTGCAAAAGCAATTTGAACTGGGTGGTATTCTATACCAATTAACTTTGCTTGGACACTCATAATAGTGACACATAAAACAGCTAAAATCATAGCTGCAATAGCTTTAAAATTGTCGTTCATATTTTTATAAATATTAACTATTCGCAATTTATTTTTGGTTTCGCATGTCTGTAAGTCTTTGCGATTCTCTTAAAAAGAAAAAACATAAAAAAGCTGATAAGAAAGGATATAGTGCTGATAATCTAATAGTAAACAATAAGTCATATCCTAAGTCCATTGCCAAAGCAAATGGCATTGCTCCAATAGATGCACCTACGACTAGAACCATTTGACCTGTTCCTTGGATACTTCCGACATGAAGTCGACCAAAATATCTTGGCCATATATATCCAAATAATGCTAAATTAAAAGCGTTATTAATTCCAAAAATTACTGAATATATTATTGCAAAAGTGATGTTTGATGAAAAAGTAATAAAAATTAAAGATGCAGTTGTTACAAGAAGAGATGTTCCAATTACATTATGTGTTTTAAATCTGTCTAAAAGTTTTCCAGCTAATGGGATAAATATAATCATAGTAATCATGGTAGGAATAAACAACGCAGCAGCTTCTCTACTTGGGAGACTAAAATACTGATTTAATATTGTAACTTGGAAAAAATGGAGGGCAGTAACTAGAGAAGATATAGAAAAAAAAGAAAATGATAAAATATAAAAACTTTTTTCCTTCAGTGCCTCATTTAAATTTAAACCAAAAATTTTAGTGTTTTTATTGATTACCTTTTGTTTAATACCATCAGGTTTTTCATTAACATCTTCCGGTTTATCAATAGCTAAAAATATCAATGGTGGGAGCATTAAAATCCATGTAGACAAACCTATAATTACCCATGCATTTCTCCAACCATAATTAGTAATTAAAAAGTCAGAAATAAGTGGATGTAATCCCATTGAAAAAGCAAAACCTAATCCCATCAAGCCAAGCGCGATACCACGTTTTTTATCAAACCATTGGGTAATAATATTTGCTGAACCTAACATTAAAGTTCCTTGACCAAAAAATCTTAAAAAACCAAATGCGACGGCTAACATTAAAAAGTTTGATGCCGCACCAAATGCTAAACAGCCAATACCAAGAAATATTGTTGTATAAATTAGGATTATTCTAGGTCCATACCTGTCAACTAATTTTCCTATTTGTGGAAGTAAAAAAGCGGCAAATAAAGTTGCAATCATGTATGCAGTTGTAATAGATGTACTAGAAATTTGTAAATCTTTAGATATTACTGGAATAAAAGGGCTGAATGTATGTGATTGACCGGCACCACTAGTGAAAATACCAAGGCTGCCAATCCCAACAATTGTCCAACCATAAAAAATTTTTTGATTAACTTTACTGTAAATCAGTTTGTTTATATTAAACATTCCAGGATAATATAATAAATTAATATGTTAATCATTATAATATTTACTTATTTATGATTTAAAGCCTCTACATACATGTCAAGTGCCTCTCTAAGCGAACGGTTTTGATTAACAGTTTCTCGTGTTTCGTTTGCAATTGGAGTTTTGTTTGCCAAAGACATAATATCTGCAGATCCTTGATGGAATTTTGGTGTAACTCCAGCATCAGAAAATGTATTAGCAATTTCATGCATTTCACCTTCCCATCTTGCTGCATCTAAGGGAATTCTTGGGATCATTCTTTCCATGGCAGATAACATGTCAGGTTTACTAAATTTTAATTCATCAAAATACTCAGAAGATAAACCTAGCTTATGAGCGGTTGTTAAGACAGCAGCGTGAAGTGCAAAAGTACCTTTTGTTGCACTAGCATAAACCATTTTCATAGCTGAGGCTTTTCCAACTTTCTTTCCTAAATCCTTTATTACAAAACCCTTATTGTGAAGAATTTTTACTGGTTCAGTATTAAGTCCTGAAACATATAATCTTGTTTGACCCTTTTCTACAACCGGGTTAAAGCCAATAATTCCAGCATCAATAAAGTTGCAATATTTACTAGAAATTGTGTTGTTTATCTTTTCTGCGGTTTTTGGAGAAACAGCATTACAATCAACGTAGGTAATATATTTATTTTTTTCTAAAATTATTCTGTTAACAATACTTGCCTGTTTAAGTGCGACTTCGGGAGGTAAAATAGAAAGGATGACGTCAGAAAAGTTTACTACATTTTCAATTGTTTTAACATCTTCTATCCCGGCATTATTAGATAAATTTTTTGTTCTATCACTTCTACCATTGAGAGATGTAATGACCCTAAAGTTATTTTCTATAAATACTTTGCCACACCCATGGCCCATGTCGCCAGGCATTAAAATACCAATTGTCTTGTTAGACATTATTTCACCATAATAGAATTGAAAAAACTACTTCTTCATAGGGCCACCATTTTTTTCCCATTCAGGTATTCCTCCTACATTCAGAACATTCTTATAGCCCATTTCTAAAAGAGTTTTTCCAGTCAATGCTGCTTGACCACCTACTCCGCACACTAATATAATTTCGGAATCTTTCTTAAGACTTTTATTATAAAGTGGCGTGGCTTCGTCTGCTACGAACTCAATTAATCCTCTAGGTATTTCTAATCCATTTAGGATCGTTCCAGTTTTTTTTATATCTGAACTGTCTCGGACATCTATAAAAATGGAAGACCCAGACTTATGTTTTTCAATGGCCTCATTAACATCAATTTTTGGTACCACTTCGTTTGCTTCCTTTAGATAATCTTTAGCTGTTTTCATAATTTCCTCTTTGTTAAAGTTTAATTTAATAGCCCTATGAATTGGGGTTGGGTTACAGAAGTAGTCATCCAACAATTTTTGCAATTTTGATCAAGCGCAGCTTTTTCTAAAACCCAAGTTAAGTTGTAACGTTTATTATCATATGCGTCTATATCTACTGAATATTTGGCAATTTTTTTATTTTTTGAAATCAAATTAGTTTTAAATTTGAGAGAATTTAATAAAACTTTATATGAAGTGTCAGCAATCATTCTTTTAAAATTTGAAAAAGGACCAGTATATTTTTTATTTTCTGGATGAGCAAAAAGCCAGCATTGATAAATGCCTGCGTTATTTACTTTCGAGTTTGTTTGCAAGGAGTTCATTTGTAATTCAATAACCTCAACAGAAGAAAAGATGTCATTGGGCAAAACGTTACTTAAAGCTTTATCATTTTTAAGAAAAAACAAAGATATTGTAATTAAAAGTATATATTTCATAAGTTACCTAGTATAAATAATTTTGTTCCATATATATACATCATAATACTTTTTGTAAATGGAGTGAAAATTGTTAAAAAAAATAAAACCACATTTAATCATCAATAAAATTAATACTTTTGTAATTTTTTTCTTATTTAGTTTTTCAGCCCTTTCAGCAGGTGGAGGTGATGATGATAAAAAAGACACATCTGTTAAATCAGCCTACTATTATAAGGCAGTTAAATTAATAAAGAAAAATTCTTTCAATCTTGCAATTGAAAACCTCTTGAAAGCTGAACAAAATAATAAAACTGATCCAGATATATACAATTACCTCGGTTTTTCGTTTAGGAAAATTGGAGACTTAGAAAAAGCGGGAATGTATTATAATAAGGCATTAACTATATCTCCTAAGCATAAAGGTGCACTTGAATATCAAGGAGAAATGTTTTTAACATTAGGACAATTACAAAAAGCAGAGTCGAATTTGAAAAAATTAGAAAAAATTTGTTTTCTTGGTTGTGAAGAAGAAAAAATGTTAAAAGCATCTATTTCAAAATACAAAAAAGGGAAAAAGAGTAATTATTAGTTAACATCACAAATTAGAATGGAATTTAAAAATGAAGTCATTTGACGAATTATCCTTGAAAGAAATTGTTGATGAAGTTCAAGATGGATTTATATTAGGAATACCAGCTGATTATTCAGGTGTTCCTATGAAATTTACAAAGGAACTAATAAAAAAAGGTGTCAAAAATTTAAAATTGTACTGTCTTCCATTGACTACAATTCAAGGTGACATGTTAATTGGAAGTGGGTGTGTATCTGAAATTGAAGCTGCAGCTGTAACGTTAGGCGAATTTGGAATGGCTCCTAGATTTTCCGAAGCTGTTGAAAACGGTAAAATTTTAATTAAAGACTCAACCTGTCCGGCATTACATGCTCAACTTCAAGCAACTGAAAAATCTGTTCCATTCATGCCTTTGAGGGGAGTAATTGGATCTGATATTCAAAAACATAGAAAAGATTGGCATGTTATCGAAAACCCCATGAGATCATCAGGAGTCAGAGAAGAGCCTGTATTATTACTTCCTGCTGTTCAGTTAGATATTTTAGTTTTTCATGCCCCCTGTTCTGATAGAAACGGAAATATACAAATTGGACGAAGAAGAGAATTGGCTACTTTAGCACATGCTTCAAAAAAAGTATTTGTAACTGTAGAAAAAGTTCTAGACATAGATTTTTTTGAAGATGAATTATCTGCAGCTACTTGTCTTCCTGGTCTATATGTAAATGGTATTTCAATTGTTAAAAATGGTGCTTGGCCATGCGCGCTTCCTGGCGTATATAGCTCAGATAATGAAGAAATAAAAAAATATTCTTTAGCAGCTAAGACTAAAGAAGGTTTTGGAGAATATATGAGATATTGTCTGTGAAAAAAGTTTCAAGGTAATAAAAGTGAACTTAGACATTCAAAGGGAAGAACTTTTAATAAGTCAATTAGCTGATTTATTAAAAAACGATAAACACGTAGCCGTTGGTGCTGCTTCTCCTATACCAGGTGCTGCGGCTTTACTTGCTAAAGAAGAAGCAAAGTTTTTGAATAAAAGGTTAAGAGTAACTATTCTTCATTCAAATAAATATAACAATTTTACAGATGGGGCGAGAGAACTTTTTGATTGTGCCGCTCAGGGACGAATAGACACTTTTTTCTTAGGAGGTGTTCAAATTGATGGTCAAGCAAACATTAATTTAGTAGGAACTGGGGAGTATCCAAAAATAAAAAAAAGATTTCCTGGTTCATTTGGTTCAGCACTGATGTACTTTGTAGTTCCACAAATAATTTTATTTAGAGAAGAACATTCTCCACGGACTTTAGTAAAAAAAGTTGATTTTATATCTGCCCCTGGGGTTTCTGAAAGAGGAGTCTATAGGCCAGGAGGACCCAAATATTTACTAACGAACAGAGCTTTATTTAAGTTTAATACAAACTTAAAAAAGTTTTCTTTATGTAAAATTAATGAAAAAGAAACTGTTAAAAATTTAATTAAAGTGACAGGTTTTGATTTTGATGTAGATAATAAAATTTCTCAAATGCCTAATCCCGATACTAATAGAATAAATATTTTGAGAGATAAGATTGCACCCATGGTTTCAGAATTTTATCCAGAGTTCGCAAACAGGATCTGGGGTATTTAACTCATAATGAAAAAGCTAATTTTTCTTATATTTGTTTTAATTTTAGTTTTCTCAATTTCATATTTTTATCTTCAAGAAATTTTGAATTTAGATAGTTTAAAACAAAATATTAAGTGGCTGATAATATGGGCTAACGAAGAGTTTTTATTATCTAGATTATTTTTTTTCATTTCTTATATTATTTTTGCAGGCTTATCTTTTCCATTATTACCTAGTGTATTAACTATTGCTGCTGGGGCTTTATTTGGTGTTTTGCAAGGTGTGATAATAGTATCCTTTGCTTCAACAATTGGAGCTTGTTTGTGTTTCTTAATATCTAGATATTTCTTGTCTGATTTCGTTAATGACAAATTTTTAAAAAAAAAATCTGTAATAATAAAAAAATTTAATGAAGACTGTTCTTTGTATCTATTAAGTTTAAGGTTAATTCCAACTATTTCATTTATATTAATTAACTTAGTAATGGGTGTCTTGCCCATTAGTCTTAAAAAATTTTATTATATAAGCCAATTAGGTATGTTGCCAGCCACAATAGTTTATGTGAATGCAGGTTCAGAAATATCAAAGGTAAATAATATCAATGATATTATGTCTTTCTCGCTCTTGCTGAGCTTTACTCTAATAGCTGCATTTCCTTTGTTTACAAAATGGTTAATGAGTTATTTTAATAAGAGAAAAAAAATAAAATATTAAATATTCTTTCTGTTTACCACTAAGTTTTCTACAACTAGTGGGTCAGCTAAAGTAGATACATCTCCAAGTTCGTCATGCTCGTTTGCCGCAATTTTTCTCAAAATACGCCTCATTATTTTACCAGACCTTGTTTTAGGAAGTCCTGGTGCAAATTGAATTAAGTCAGGTGTAGCAATAGGTCCTATCTCCTTTCTAACCCACTTTTTAAGTTCTAATAACAATTCCTCTGAGCTTTCAACATTAATGTTTACTGTAACATATGCGTAGATACCTTGACCTTTAATATCGTGCGGGTAGCCAACAACTGCAGCTTCAGCAACATCAGAATGAGCAACAAGTGCAGATTCAACTTCTGCTGTTCCCATTCTGTGGCCAGACACATTAATTACGTCATCAACTCTTCCAGTAATCCAAAAATATCCATCTTTGTCTCTTCTACAACCATCTCCAGAGAAGTATCTTCCAGGAAAAGTTGAAAAATATGTGTCAATAAAACGTTGATGGTCACCATATACTGTTCTCATTTGTCCTGGCCAAGACATATTTATACATAAATTGCCTTCAGCAGCTCCTTCTAACTCATTATTTTCAGCATCGACAAGAACTGGCAAAATACCAAAAAAAGGTTTAGTAGCAGAGCCAGGCTTTGTTGGAGTTGCGCCAGGTAAAGGTGTTATCAATATTCCGCCAGTTTCAGTTTGCCACCAAGTATCAACTATCGGGCATTTATTATTTCCAACCACATTATTGTACCAATTCCATGCCTCTGGATTAATCGGTTCACCAACACTACCCAATATCCTTAAGCTGTTTCGTTTTGTTTTCTTAACT
>QBXD01000012.1 GCA_003283875.1 SAR116 cluster bacterium AG-321-A13
TTTTGGGAGAGGTTCTTTGTCATAAACATCTAAAGCAGCACAAGAAATAACGCCATTGTTTAAAGCATTTATGAGATCATTTTCATCAACGATTGGTCCACGACTAGTATTTACTAGAATAGAACTCTTTTTCATTAATTTTAACTTGTTAAGGTCAATATATCCTTTAGTACGTTCAGACAACCTTGTATGAATAGTTAATATATCTGAAAGTTTGAACAAATCTTCGTCATTTACATATTCTATATTTAAATTATCACAATCTTCTCTATTTAAATTATGGCTCCATGCAATTACTCTCATACCAAATGCCCTACCAAAATTAGCCACTTGTTTGCCTTGTTTTCCAAGTCCAAATATTCCTAGCGTGTTACCATTTAACCCTCTTCCAATAGTAGTTTGCCATTTTCCATCTTTCATGTTTTGGATTTCGGTTTGTAATCCTCTCCAACTATTCATTATTAGCGCCCATGCTAATTCTGCAGTGCTGTGAATTTTTGTCTCAGTACCACAATAAATTATTTTTTTTTTTTTCAAAGTTTCTGCATTGACAGAGGCATTCCACATTCCACTTGTAATAACGAGTTTTAAATTTGGAAGTTTATTTATTAACTTTCCAGTAAGTGAGGTTCTTTCTCTCATCAAACACAAAACATCATATTCAAATAGTTGCTCTGACAAGTTAGTGTCATCTCCAATATATTTATTGAAAATTTTAAGTTCTACTTTCTCGCTAAGTTTTTCCCAATTAGCAAATTTATGAGTAACGTTTTGATAATCGTCTAAAACTGCTACCTTAATTTTTTTCATTTCCTATACTTCTTGAACTGAGCCATATCCTGCTATTCTTCCAAAGACTGCACCAGATGTTAAACCAGACCCACCAGGGTAACCATTAAAAAACACTCCACCAACTAATTCTCCACAAGCAAATAAACCATTTATTGGTTTGTCATTGAAATTTAACACTGATCCATTTTTATCTACTTTTAACCCACCATATGTAAAAGTTATCCCACCAGTAACAGGAAAAGCTTTAAGTGGGCCTTTGTCTATTTTCTGTGCCCAGTTTGATTTTTCAATTTCAAGTCCATTTGTTGATTTTCCATCAAGTATGGTGGGATCAAAAGAAGTATTAATGTCAACTGAATTATTAAACTCAATAATTGTTTTTTTTGTTTCTATTTTATCAATACCATCCATTTTTGTAATTAATTCATCAATGGTATCTGCCTCAACAAAATGGGCATCATGGAATGTATATTCATCATAAAGCAAGTCAAAGACTTTACTATCAAAAATCTGCCAAGCAAAATGATCAGGCTGCTCTAAAACTTTTTTACCATACTGAGCATATGTATAGTTCCTAAAGTTTTTTCCCTCATCAAGAAATCTTTTACCTTTTGCATTGACCATAATTCCTAGAAAATAGCATATCTTTCGATAATTTTTTCTTTCACTAGGTTCTAAATCTAAACCACCATAATTTTTCATGTGTAAGTCCATTGGAGTAGCATGGCATCCATTATATAAACCATGTTTTGATGCACCAATTTCTAGAGCCATCTTTAAGCCGTCTCCTGTATTGTGAGGAGTTCCTCTGACTTTTGCTTTTAGCCAATTGTCACCAATGTAAGATTTTCGGAGTTCGTCATTAGCCTCAAACCCACCAGATGCAAGAATAACAGAGTCAGCATTTACTTTTTCTTGATTGACATAAATACCTATTACCTTTTCACCTTCATATATAAGATTTGTAACAGCACTTTCATAAAAAATTTTTCCACCTAATGACAAAAATGCATCAAGCTCTTGATCAAACAATCCCACTCCTTCGTTTTCAGATGCTAAAGTTAAACCTCCCCAAAAAATATGTTTTCCATCTTTCAAAAAGCTTTGTCTTGAGTAAATGGGTTCAAACTTTACATTGTGTGAAGAGAGCCATTGAATTGTCTCTAAAGATTTAGAGACCAATATTTTTTGCTCATGACTTAATGGTCTACCATCGTTGAAATTTAATAGATCTGTCTCAAACTTTTCTTGCGTATAAGAACCAAAATCTGTGTGTTTAATTCTCTTGTCATTTGGATTTTCTAAAAGACCCATTAATTGTTCACCACTTTCATAAGCAAATCGCATTGCTCCAGCTGTATATTTAGTATTACCTCCTGCCATTTTTTTATCTGCTTTTTCGTAAATAGTTACTTTTGCCCCTTTTTCTAAAGCAGCTATACCTGCAGACAAAGCAGCATTACCAGAACCAACAATTACAACTTTTTTCGACATGTAGCACTTTCCTTTTAACGGTGAAATGATTTATTAGATTGTTCAAACCATTGTTATTCTCTAAAGTTAATATTTTCAAGTTCAATTTATTATTTGGTCCTAAATGTCTTCAAACTTAATTGGTTCTTTAATTTGGATTATATTTATATTTTTGTCTTTATTTACTCACATGATAATCAAATCTTTATCAGGGGATGTAGATTTTATAATTACTTTATTTTCTAGGTTTGCATATTCATTACCTATTTTGTTTATTCTTGCTTATATAGGTAGAAAATCACTGTTGTTTCAAATCAACAATTGGAAAAATATTGCCTTACGTTCTTTTTTTGGCTTTGTTACCATGATAATGGTGTTCTCCTCATTACAACTAATACCTATTGGACTTACCACAGCACTTGCTCAGAGCTCTGCAATATATGTTACTCTCTTGTCTCCATTTGTTTTAGGGGAAAAAATTGGATTAATTAGATGGACCGCAGTTATAGCAGGCCTAATTGGAGTTTTTTTAATGATTAATCCGATCAGCATTGTTAACGAAACATCAGATTTATCAGCATTTGGTGTTTACTTGGCGTTTGGAAGTGCCATAACTCATGCAGCACTTGCGCTGATTTTAAGAAAAATTGGGAAAACGGAACACCCTGCGACTACAGCTCTTATTCATAATCTAGTCACTTCGATAGTTATCACATTAATTATTATCTTTTTTGGAACAAAATTTTATGGGAAAACTGGTGATTATGGAATAGAAATTCTTATAACTCCAAACAATATATTATATACTTTGATATCACTTGGAATTATAGGTTCGTTTGTACAGTATCTAATGGCTCAAAGTTATAAATATGCCGAAGCTACTATTTTGGTTACACTAAGGTATTTAGCAATACCCTTAGCAACAATTTTGGGGTATATTATTTGGAATGAAATACCATCGTATAACCAAATTACAGGTGGGTTACTGGTTATTGGATCTTGTCTTTTGATTACTTATCGAGAATTTAAAAAGAAATAATTTAATATCCTATTGCAAGACCATCTTTTCGCCAATCACTTGCACCAATTAAAACATCTCTTCCTTCATCTATTAAAATGATTTGACCGCCACCTATAGGAGGAACTGGATGATTTATTTTATGTCCTTTTGATTTCAATTCATCTATTACCTCTTTATCAAAACCATCCTCCAAATCCAAAAGATTATTATTAGGAAAAACACGAGGATAGTTTAGGGCAAGTTGTGGATTTAACCCAAAATCAATCATTTGAGACAAGACGTAGGCATGGCCTGCTGCTTGATATTGTCCACCCATCACCCCAAATGATCCCAGAAGTTTATCTCCTTTTGATATCATTGCAGGTATTATCGTATGAAGAGGTCTTTTGTTGGGATTTAATTCATTTGGATGGCCTTCAATTGTATTAAAAGCTCTTCCTCTAGAATGAAAAAGAACTCCACTTTTAGAAGAGGTTATACCACTTCCAAAAGCATCAAAAAGGGAATTAATGAATGAAATTAACATTCCATTCTTATCTCGGACCGTTAAATAGATAGTGTCCGGGTGGTCAGGAAAATAACTTTTATCATAAGTTTTTGTTTTATTCATATCTATTATAGAGACATATTGATCAATAATTTCAGAATTCAAAAAATGATCAATTGATAATTTATTATAATCAGCATCAGCTAGATATAGATCTCTGAGAAAATACCCTATTTTTGTAGCTTCACAGAAAATATGTAAGTAATCTACTTGGGCGATTTTATTAAAATTAAACCTTTCAAGAATAGCTAATATAATTAATGCCACTAAACCTTGACCGTTTGGAGGAGCTTCATGGATTTTTATATCTCTATAATTACCTTCAATGGGTTTTACCCATTCAGCAGCTGCATTACTAAAATCCTTTAAAGTATGGTTTCCACCAATTGAATTTAGCTTTGTAATTAAATCGCTTGCCACCCAACCATGATAAAATCCGTTAAAACCTTCTTCAGCTATTGTTATAAAAGTCTTAGATAAATTTTCATTTTTAAAATTATCCATAAATTCATAGGCAGTGCCATTCTTTAAGAATAAGTTAGATGTATCAATATCTAATGACAATTTTTTTAAGTTTTTTGACCAATCAAATGCCACCCTTTCATGCACTTTTATTCCTTGCTTGGCAAAATTAATTGCTGGTTCAAAAATTTCTTTCCATGGCATATATCCATGTTCTTTATGTAACAAGCACCAACTTGCAACTGCACCAGGTATAGTTATGGCGTCAGGCATATCATAACTAATTACAGAAATATTTTTTTTACGAAGAAAAGCTGCGCTTGCTTTCCCAGAAGATTTCCCAGATCCATTTAAAACCCTTATATTTGTAGTACCATCAACAGAAAGCATGGCGAAACAGTCACCGCCAACCCCAGTCATATGAGGTTCAGCAACACACAAAACAGCATTCATTGCCAATGCCGCATCAACCGCATTACCTCCGCTTTTTAAAATTTCTAAACCAACTGATGATGCAATTGGGTGAGAAGATGCCAACATAGCATTTGAACTTAAAACATTTGAGCTACCAAAGCTAGAAAAGTGTCTTTTATTAAAATTGCTAAATAGTTTACTCAAGGTAAATTTTCTCCAAACGTAAAGTTAAGATCTTAATTTCTAGGTTCTTTTTATTATAATAATAATTTTTTAATGTTTTTTGCTGCTTGTTTGATCCGCTGTTCATTTTCAACCAAACCTACCCTAACAAATCCCTCTCCATACTCACCAAACGCCACACCTGGAGCCACAGCAACATCGGCTTTTAACATTAATTCTTTTGCAAATTCTAATGACCCGCTATTTTTATATTTTTCTGGTAAGGGTGCCCAAGCAAACATACTTGCTTGGGGACTAGGAATCATCCATCCAGATCGAGCCATAGATTCAATTAATACATCTCTTCTTTTTTGGTAAATGTTCCTTATTTCTTTAACACAATCTTGTGGACCGTTAAGTGCCGCAGTAGCTGCAACCTGAACAGGTGTAAAAGCTCCATAGTCCAAATAAGATTTGATCCTAGTAAGAGCATTGATTAACTTTACATTTCCTACAGCAAACCCAATTCTCCAACCAGCCATGGCATATGTTTTAGACGTAGAAGTAAATTCGACTGCTATTTCCTTTGCCCTAGGTATTTGTAGAATTGAGGGAGGTAGAAAGTCATCATAGTATATTTCTGCGTAAGCAAGATCAGATAAAATATAAACGTTATATTTTAAAGCAATTTTGACAACCTCTTCATAGAAGTCTAATGAGGCAACTTGCGCTGTCGGATTGGATGGGAATGATATTATTAATGCTACTGGAGCTGGTACACTATCTTTAATCGATTTTTCTAATCTCTCTAAATATAAATTTGGATTGAATGTACCTTCATCCATTGCAGGCAAGTGTCTTAAAGAGGCTCCTGCAATAATAAAACCATATGGGTGTATTGGATAAGAAGGATTGGGAGATAATATTATGTCACCTGGTGAAGTTATTGCCTGGGCAAGATTTGCTAAACCTTCCTTTGAACCTAAAGTAACAATAACTTCATTATCCGGATTTAAATCAACGTTGAAACGTCTTTTGTAATAGGCTGCTTGTGCTTTTCTTAAACCTGGTATGCCTCTACTGGAGGAATATCTACCTGTTCCTGGCTTCTCTACAGTTTCCTTTAATTTTTCTCTAATATGTTTTGGGGTAGGCATATCAGGGTTGCCCATACCAAAATCAATAATGTCTTTGCCTTTAGCTCTTAGATCCGCTTTAAGTCTATTAACTTCTTCAAACACATAAGGTGGCAATCTCTTTATTCTATCAAACTCATCACTCATTATTGATCCTAATTAAAATTTGAATATTTTTATTAATATTATCTTTTCAAATTTCTTATTTTTAGTTTAAATATTTGTATTATTTAGGTCTAATATGTTTATTTTAAGGTATCAATGCGTTTTTTTATTAAAAGTATTTTTTTTGTTTTAGGTATATCAATTATTGGATTAATGTTGTGGTTTGGTATGCCCAACATACAAACTGCTTTTAAGAAAGTAGAAGTGATATCAGTTGCTATTACTCTAAGCAATAAATGCTCTGTTGATGATGATAGTTTTGTAGTTGCTGTGCCAGGCACAGATATAGTGGTTCCCTTCAAAAAAGGAATAGCAAGATTAAGACTTAAATCTGATAGAAAAGTTCAACTTCAATCAAATCCAAAATATGAAGCTGTTCGATATACTGGCATCCATGTTCCTGTTGAGTCAAAGATGATTTTAGAAGCAGATTGTTCTACATCACCAAGACTAAAAGGTATATTTGGGTCAATGAAAAACCAATTTAAAAACTAAGGAGATCTGAATGAACAATTACAAAGAAACTTTGCCAGATGATCCTCTTATCAAAAGTAACATTGATGAAATAGGAAAACAATTAAGAGATGGTTCTCTAACTTGCTTTAAATTAACTTCAATATATTATGTAAGAATAAACATTTTAAATCCAAAACTTAATGCATATATATATCTCAATGAAGATAAGGCTTTATCTTGGGCAGAAGGAATTGATAAGTTATTTTCTAACGGTGTTGATCTAGGCCCACTAATGGGCATCCCAATTGCCATAAAAGATATTTGTTCTGTAAATGGAATGCCAACAACTAACGGCTCTAACATAATTAGTGACGATATAACAGGCCCAGAAGGATCTTTAGTCAAAAGATTAAAGTCTCTTGGTTGCATAATTTTAGGTAAAACTCATACTGTTGAGTTTGCTTTGGGAGCAACTGGATTAAATAAATATAAAGGCACACCAAGAAATCCTTGGGACAAGAATGTACATAGGATGCCTGGAGGTTCAAGTAGTGGCTCAGCCGTGGCAGTTGCTTCAGGTTTAGCTGCCTTTGCTATTGGGACAGATACTGGTGGTTCTGTAAGGATACCTGCTTCACTCAATGGTATTGTTGGATTAAAAACAACCAAAAACAGATGGGCAACTGACGGTATTTTTCCTCTTTCTCCTACTTTAGATACACCAGGTCCTATTGCTCGTGATGTTAAGGACACGAAATTAATATTTGATACGTTTAATGGCAATTCAGATAATGCTCTAAAGCCTATTCAAATTAAAAATATGTCTTTTGGAAAACTCAAGGAACCATTTACAACAAATTTGGATCCTCAAGTAATGGAAGCTTATGAAAATATTTGTGACGAGCTAAAAAAACTTGGTGCAAAAATTGAAGAAATCATAATTCCAGAGGCTAATGAAAAAGCTTCGTTATTTCCTAAAATTGTTGGATCTGAAATCATAAGTGCGTTTGGTATTGATCGCTTCAAAGAAAATGTTGATGAAATGGACCCTATAACTGGAAATAGAGCTAAATTAGGCCTTAACGTTCATTCTTTTGAATATATTACAGCTAAGCAAAGAGTTAGTGAATTAGAGGTTATAGTTAATCAATATTTTATGAAATATGATGCACTTTTGTCTCCAACTACCGTTATGCAAGCATTAGACGTGAATAAAGCAGAAATTGGTAAGGAATTACATGAAAGAAGTCTTTTAGCGTCAGCTAATACCCAACCTGTAAATATTTTTGGAATATGTGCTATTACTTACCCAATACAAAAATTTGCTATAAATCAAAATCAAGATATTCTTCCGATTGGTTTACAAATTATTTGTAATAAAAATGAAGACGAAAAAGCAGTTGAAATTGCTTTATCTTTAGAAAAACACTTTGGTGAGCCTGAACTTCCTAATGTAAACAAATTTTTATAATGTTTATTTTTAAAAAATAGAGTATTAATACCAAAAATTTTATTTTAGATCTTGAATTTTATTATTTCAAAAATTAATTATTCATTATCTTTAATAAATCTATTCTTAAATTTTGCCGGGGGATATTAATTATTGTCTTCAAAACTTATAGACGCTAAAAATTTAAAAAAGTCATTTGGGGAGTTTATAGCCGTAGATGACATTGACTTAAGTGTGCTTAGAGGTGAAGTTGTCGGTTTTCTTGGTCCAAACGGAGCGGGAAAATCTACAACAATGAAAATGCTAACTGGTTTTCTAGAACCAGATAGCGGTAGCATTATGATTAATAATGTTGATCTAAAATCTAATCCACTGCAAGCAAAGGAATTCATAGGGTACTTACCCGAAGGTGCTCCTTCATATTCAGATATGAATGTTTTAGAGTTTCTTTCATTTGTTGGTAAAATGAGAGGTCTAAGTAAAAAAATATTAACAAACCGGCTAGATGAAATGGCTATTCAAATCAGTCTTAAAGAAGTTTGGAACAAACCAATTGAAACACTTTCTAAAGGTTTCAAAAGAAGGGTAGGTATCGCCCAGGCATTAATACACGATCCTGATATTTTAATTTTGGATGAACCTACGGACGGATTAGATCCTAATCAAAAACATGAAATGAGAAATTTAATAAAAACTATATCGAAAAATAAAGCAATCGTGATTTCGACCCACATTTTAGAAGAAGTTGAGGCTGTCTGCTCACGAGCAATGATAATTGCTGATGGTAAGTTACTTGCAAATGAAACACCTGCAAATCTAGAAAAACAGTTTGCAAATAAAGATATAATATCAATTAAAGTTTTTAATAGAATTAACGCTGTTTTAGCAAAAAATTTAAAATCATCAATTCATTATGGTGATGTGAAAATTGAGAAATTAGATAAAGATACTAACAGAATATTGGTAAGTGATGACAAAAAAACACCAGAACTAAATGCTGTATTAAAACAAGTTAACAAATTTAAACTTAATATAATTGAGGCTAGTTTCGTAAAGTCAAATTTGGAAGAAATATTTAGAAAAATTACAACAACAAATGTTTCAAGTTAAATGGTAACTGATTATGAAAACTTATTTAGAAAAGACTTATATAATATTTGATAGAGAATTAAAGGGTTATTTTAGAACTCCATTAGCTTCTATTTTTTTGCTTGTTTTTTTGGCTCTCTCATCTGGAATGACTTTCTTTTTAGGAAGATTTTTTGAGCGTGATCAAGCAGATTTAACAGCTTTTTTTGCATGGCACCCATGGCTTTTTTTGATTTTAATGCCAGCTATTGGTATGAGATTATGGGCTGAGGAAAGAAGATCTGGTACCATCGAACTACTAATAACTTTACCAGTAACTAACATGCAATTGGTAATAGGTAAATTTTTAGCAAGTTGGATTTTTACTCTGATTGCACTTATCTTAACCATGCCTATTTGGGTAACAGTTAATTATCTAGGGGACCCAGATAATAATGTTATTCTAATATCATATATAGGGAGTTGGTTAATGGCTGGCGCCTTTTTGGCCCTTACTTCTTGTTTATCTGCACTTACTAAGAACCAGGTGATTGCATTTATAATCTCCTCAATAAGCGGATTTGTTTTAATAATGGCTGGTTTTAATCTGGTTTTATCGTCTGTGAGGTCATGGACACCGACTTGGGTGACAGAAACAATTGGTTCAATGTCCTTTCTATCCCATTTTAGTAGAATTCAAATGGGTGTTTTTGATTTAAGGACCCTCATTTTCTTCGTTTCAATGATTATTTTGTGTGTTTGGATAAACGTACAGCTTGTCCAAATTAAAAAAGCAGATTGAGAGAATAATGGAATTTTTAAATAATATAAAGACAAGAACACTTGTGAGATTATCTATACTTTTTTCTGTTTTAGTCTTTTTTAGTATAAATATTATTATAAATAATGTCTTTAATTCCTCCAGAATTGATTTTACTGAAAAAAAACTTTACTCATTATCTGATAGTACAATTAATTTACTAAAAAATCTTCAAGAACCAATACACATTAGATTATTTGTTTCAGGTAATTTAGTTAAAGAAGTACCCCAACTTTCCACTTATGCAAATAGAGTAGAAACTATGTTAAAAACATACAGTAATATTTCTAATGGAAAGATTTCACTTGAAATCATTGACCCTAAACCATTCTCTGATTACGAAGATAGGGCAGTTGGCATGGGAATTAATTCTTTTACTGCCACTGAAATGTCAGATGCTTTATATTTTGGATTAGCAGCTACTAACTCTACCACTGGTCAAAAAAATATTCCTATTTTTTCACCTGAAAGAGAAACCTTCTTAGAGTATGATCTTTCAAGTCTTATTTCAGAGCTTAGTCAAATTGAAAAACCAGTAATAAGTATTATCGACAACCTTGGACTTCAAGCTGACAGTAGGATTGGTAAACCAGAACAACAGATATTAAAACAAATGAGAGAAATGTTTGTGGTTGAAACAATCAACGAAACCACAAATGAATTAAATAAAAACACTAAAGTATTAATGATTGTTCATCCAAAATTTCTATCCGATGAGACACTTTATATGATAGATCAATGGATCCTAAACGGTGGAGCAACGTTAGTATTTTTAGATCCTTATGCTGAAACTGAAATTAGCCGACAACAAGGGATGCCTCCAATGAACCCTAGGTCTAATCTCAAAAAATTATTGGACACTTGGGGTATAAAATTTGATAACAAAAAAGCTGTATTAGATTCAGAATTTGGATTTCGCATCTCTAGAAATTTAAATGGCAGAGATATTCAGGTCACTAATTATCCCTGGTTAAATATAAGGGGAAATGGACTTAACAAAAATGAGAGTGTACTTTCAAATCTGAGTACCATAGTAATGACAACTGCTGGATCTTTTGAGTCTATCGATAAGAAGACTAGCTTAGAACCTATTATTGTTTCAAGCCAGAATTCTGGTCTTGGTGATGCTCAAAAGGCAGGTAATCCTGAAGGAGACCCAAGAGATCTATTGCCGAATATCAAAAAAGACAATCAAAATTTAATTCTGGCTGGTTGGATAAAATCTCCACTAAACTCGTCCTTTAAAGATAAAGAAGAAACGCAAATATTAAAATCACGAAATAAGTCTAATATCTTATTAGTTTCGGACGCCGATATGTTGATGGATCGTAATTGGTTAACGCAAAGAGGTGCATTTGCAAATAATGGTGACTTTGTTTTAAATGTCATCGAAAAAATGATTGGAGGAAGTGCTTTATCTGATCTAAGAGGAAAGAGTACCTCTTATAGGCCTTTTGATAAAATCATAGCCCTAGAAAAAATTGCTGAAGAAAAGTTTCTCCTGGAAGAACAGCGACTAGCGGAAAAGCTAAAAGGTATGGAAGACAAAATAAGAAGTCTAACTCAGAATAATGAAGATGATATAGATATACTATCTCCTGAAACTATCGAGGCGATTGATGGATTTAAAGCTGAAATGATGTCAACTAGATCTCAACTAAGAAGTGTTAAATTTGACCTAAGAAGAGATGTAGAAAATTTGAAAAAATGGGTTATTGCTTTTAATGTTGCAATACTCCCCGTCATATTCGCTGGCTTAGCCTTGATTATATCGTTTAGAAGAAAGAAAAGTTCTTATTAAATATAAGTGTTGGATTATAATATGACAAAAATAAAATTTGTGAATACTTCAATAGTTACTTTAACTTTTGTTATTTTAGCAATCATATCTATAAATTTAAATTCAAATAATCACGTTTTTGAAGACAGAGGAAGTTTATTTCTAAAAGATTTCACCAAAAATATTAATAAAATTGATAATATTTCCATAAACTCATTTGAAAATAACATTAATTTGGTAAAAAAAGATAATATTTATATTTCAGAATCTGGTTATCCACTTAAGAAGGGTATGTGGGAAAACTTAATTACAAGTCTGTCATTGTTAAGAATTGAGGAATTAAAAACAAAAGATTCACAGAGACATGCTGATTTAAATTTACTTCTTCCAGAAAGAAATAAAAGCAAGGAGGAGGATGAAGGTTATGGAACAAAAATTACTTTGAAAAAACAAGACGGAACAATTTATTCATCTATTTTATTTGGTAAAGTAGATCGGACTGTTGGAGGATTAAGCGGGGGTCAATTTGCAAGATTCCCAGAAGAAAATCAAAGCTATCTTCTAAAAGGTGCTATAAGAATGCCTACAACTAAATCTGATTGGTTTGAGAGTTTAATTTTTACAATAAAAAACGATCAATTCATGAAAGCCACTTTAAACAACAAAAATGGAACTTTTGAAGTTGAGAATAAAGAGAATAAGTTAAGTTTAATAGTTCCTAAATCTTTAAATTTTAAAATTGACGAAACTCAGTTGAGTGATATTAGAGATGTTATTAGTAGTTTTTATTTTTATGATATAAAAAAATCATTGAAAAAATATTCTGACAATCTTCCAACTATAACTTATGAAATTAAAGATGGTTTGGTTATATCAATAACCTCTGTTGAACCAGATAAAGATGGTGAAAGTTGGGTAACCATTAAAGTTAAATCTACTGACAAAAAATCAGAAAAACTAGCCCAAGACATAAGGAACAAAACTGAAGGTTTCGAGTTCTTAGCAAATATTATTACAAGCGACATTTTAAGATTGAAGCCAGAAGACCTTGCACTTAAAGATAAATGATCTTTAATATGATCTAGGCATTCCTAAAACATGTTCAGCTAAGTAAGATAATATTAAATTAGTAGAAATTGGGGCTACTTGATACAATCTAGCTTCCCTAAACTTTCTTTCAACATCATATTCCTCTGCAAAGCCAAAGCCGCCGTGGGTCTGCACACAAGCTTCAGCAGCCGCCCATGAGGCATCTGCTGCTAGCAATTTTGCAGTATTTGCTTCTTCACCAATCGGCTTGCCAGCTTCATATAGTCTAGCTGCATGATAAACCATAAGCTCTGCAGCCCTCATTTGAGCATAAGCCTTGGCAATTGGGAACTGAATACCTTGGTTTTTACCAATTGCTCTTCCAAAAATATTTCTATCATTAGCATAATCAGTTGATTTTTTAGTAAACCACTTTGCATCACCGATACACTCTGCAGCAATTAAAATTCTTTCTGCATTCATACCTGACAAAATGTATCTAAAACCCTTGTCTACCTCACCTATAAGATTAGAAGCAGGAATTCTAAGGTTATCGAAAAAAACTTCAGTCGTTGAGTGGTTCATCATTGTTCTTATAGGCCTGATAGTAAGACCGTTCCCTTTTGCCTTTCTCATATCTAGAAGAAAAACAGAGAGACCGTCAGTCTTTTTATTAACTTGATTTAAAGGTGTTGTTCTAGCTAACAACAACATTAAATCTGAATGCTCAGCCCTACTGGTCCAAATTTTTTGTCCATTAATTATGTAATCATCTCCATCACGCACAGCTACAGTTCTCAAACTTGTAGTGTCTGTACCACTAGTTGGTTCAGTTACGCCGAATGCTTGTAACCTTAAAGTTCCGTCAGCAATCTTAGGTAAATATTCCTTTTTTTGTTCATCAGATCCATGTCTTAGAACAGTTCCCATTGTATACATTTGTGCGTGACACGCTGCGGCATTACAACCTTGATGATGTATTTCTTCTAAAATGACAGATGCTGCAACCATTCCTAAACCAACACCACCATATTCTTCCGGTATAAGGGCTCCCAAAAAACCAGCATCAGTCAAAGCTTTAACAAATTCTGTAGGGTAACCTTGCTCTCTGTCAAGTTTTCTCCAATATTCACCTTGAAAATCACCACAAAGTTTAGCGACAGACTCTCTTACTTCACTAATTACGCTGTCTTGGGTTTCTGAATTTTCTAATTGAATGGTGCTATCAGGCATTTTGATCCTCATAAATATTTTGCGTGTGCATGATTAGATATAATAGTTCAATTTTATAATACTAGCTTATTTATCTTATTTAGTATTAATTATTTTATATAGCATAAATGTAATGATTATTAAATAATTTGGAGATTATAAATGAAATTAGAGTTTCACCATATAAATTTTGTATCAAAAAATATAGATAATATGAATAATTTTTATAAAAATATCCTTAGTATGAAAAGTATTCCAATAGAAAATTTTCCACGAACAGAAGAGACATCTAATAGAGGGTATAGTGGTAAAATTAATTTCGTAACAGAAGGCAAAATAGAAATGCATCTTGCAGAACGAGATTTAAATGTAGCTTTTAAAAATAATCAGGCAATCAATCCTGTTGACAAAGGGCATATAGCTTTTAGGACTGATGATATTAACACATTCATTAAAAGGCTTAAGAAAGAAAAAATACCATTTTCGGATTATGGAACCACTTTCGCTAGAGAATGGCACCAAATTTTCTTTCAAGATCCAGAAGGCAATGTAGTCGAAGTACATCAAAAAATTTCCTAACATATAATGATTAAGGAATGTTTTAAAAATAAAGACTTTAGAATACTCTGGGGTGCAGGTTGTATGACTGGGATTGCACGTGCCATGGAGTTTTTAGCTTTGAGTCTTTATGCCCTCCAAGAACTAGGAATTCCATATTTAGTTACAGTAATATTCGCAGCAAGAATGTTACCAATGAGCCTTTTGGGAATAGTTATAGGTACAATTTCAGAGAGGGTGTCTCCGATTTTAGTTATTAAAAACATTTACTTACTTTCAAATATTTTCACTGGTATGGCTGTTATTTTAGTTTTCACAGATAATTTTAATATGCTTTTTGCACTTATTCTTGCCTTTGTAAATGGAATTACATGGGTGGTTGACCTTGCAGTAAGGCGAAGAGTGTTAGCGGATAATATTAAAAAGAAACTTTTGAGTTCCTCACTTGCTATGGAAACATTATCCAACAATGCAACAAGACTGATTGGACCAATATTTGCTGGAACACTCTATACTTTAGTTGGTCTTACTGGAATTTTTAGTCTTCAATTTATAATGTATCTGTTAGCTTTAGGATTAATCATTGTATTTAAAAAAAATTCTGATAAGGATACTGCTCTAAATTCTGATCAAAAAAATCCATTAGCGATAAAAGAGCATTGGGCACATGGTCTTTTAAATGAAATATTAAAAACAGGTAAAAGTGTATACAGTCTTGTTAGTTTAAGAATGGTATTGATAACAACCCTAATCTTTAATATTTTTGGTTTTCCATTAGTATCTTTAATCCCCGTATTAGGTAGAGAAAAATTATTATTATCTGAATTTAATATTGGAATCTTAGCTTCCTCTGAAGGTTTAGGAGCTCTTATAGGGGCTTTAATTATTGGTAATCTTTCTCCACAAAAATATCTATCAATTATTTTTATTACAGGTGTAAGTGGATTTTTTTTAGGTATGTTTTTATTTTCTTACTCACCTAGTCTAATATTAGCTTTTATAAGTTTAACATTTGGAGGCATTTTTTTATCAGGTTTTAGCACAATGCAAGGTGCACTTGTTTATCAAGCATCTACTAAATCTAAAGGAAATAATTTTGGTATATTAGTGACATGTATCGGAACAGCACCAATTGGTCTAATGAATTTATCTTGGATTATGACACTAATTTCAGTAGACAGAACAATCCAAATTAATGTGTTTTTAGGATTGCTCTGTCTGCTGATAACTATTTTTTATTTTTTCTTTAAAAGATCCAATTAATGGTTAGTTAGGAATTGCTTTTAGTAAAAACTGGTTCATTATTTTACTAAACTGAGCGGGATCAGCCGGCATTTTACCTTCCATTAATCTAGCTTGTTCAAATAAAAGAGTTCCAGCATCACTAACTAAATCATTGTTTTCTTTTTTACTTAATAATGACTTCATGTTTTTAATAAGAGAATGGTCTCCATTAATTTCTAATATTCTTGGAGCCCCCTTGTAGTTTGTATCTCTCTGTGCCATCAATTGCTCCATAGCAATATCCATATCACCTTCGTCAGCAACTAGGCAGACTGGACTGTTAGTCAGTTTAGAGGATAATCTAATATCTTTAACTTGATCTCCTAATACAACTTTTAATTGGGCAACTAAATCAACATATTCTTTATCTTTTTTTTCTTTTTCATTCTTATCGTCTTTTTTCTTGTCTTTATTTTTTTCATCAAGATCATCTAAATTAATCTGTCCTTGTGTAATTGAAGTAAACTTCTTTTCCTTAAAAGATCCAACCATAGGTAACCAAAACTGATCAATTGCGTCTGTCATAATTAAAACAGGTATTTTTTTGGATTTAAAACCTTCTAAGTGAGGACTTGCTAGAGCTTGGTCTTTTGTTTCAGCTGAAATATAATAGATGTCATTTTGTTTTTCAGGCATTTTTTCTACATATCCAGATAAAGAGATTAGGTCATCATTTTCATTAGTTGAAAACCTACATAAATCTAATAATGCCTCCTTTCTTTCTGCATCTTCATACAGGCCTTCTTTCAAAACAGCACCATACTCCTTCCAAAAACCTTTATAACCATCTGCGTTCTTTTCACTCACTTTCTTAAGTTCTCTTAAGATTTTTCCAACTAATGATTTACTTATCTTTGCTACGGCAGGGTTGTTTTGTAACATTTCTCTACTGACATTCAGATCTATATCTTGAGTGTCAACTAGACCCTTTATGAACCTTAGATAACTAGGAATTAATGCATCGCACTTGTCTGTAATAAATACTCTGTTTATGTATAATTTTAATGATGATTTTCTATCTGGATTGAATAAGTCAAACGGTCTTGTAGACGGAATACATATAAGATTAGTATAACTAATAGTCCCTTCTGTATTGTTATGCATGGTTAAAAGTGGTTTTCCAAAACCTGCGCCAATATGTGAGAAAAATTCTTGGTATTGCTCTTCTTTAATTTCTTTTGCTGGTCTGGTCCATAAAGCTGAAGCTTCATTTAAAGTTTTTATTTCAGCATCTTTTTTGTCAATTTCGTGTAATTTAACTGGATAGGAAATATGATCTGAATATTTTCTTATAATAAATTGAAGCCTAGTTTCTTCTAAAAACTCTTTTGCATCTTTTTTTAGTTTAAGTGTAATAGATGTCCCAATATCTTCTTTATCTGCTTTTTCTAAATTAAAGCCTGACTTTCCATCTGAAGACCATTTCCATGCTTGGTTTTCTCCTGCTTTTTTAGATAATACTTCAACACTGTCGGCTACCATAAAAGAAGCATAAAAACCTACACCAAATTGTCCAATCATTGACATATCTGGTTTTTTATCTTTAGTGTTTGTTGCAATTTGTTCTAAGAATGCTTTTGTTCCTGACCTAGCAATAGTACCCAATGAAGACTTAAGGTCTTCTTCATTCATTCCAATACCATTATCTAGAATTGATAAAGTTTTGTCTTTATTATTAACCTCAATTTTTATTTCAGAAGCTTCTGAGGAGATAGCAATTTTTTTATCTGTTAAGCCAAGATATTTTCTTTTATCAAGAGCATCTGAAGCATTTGACACCAACTCACGCAAAAAAATTTCTCTTTCCGAATAAAGAGAATTAATTACTATATCTAAAATTTTACCGGTATCTGCTTCAAATTTATTATTCATGTTGGTCATCGACAATCCCCATTAATTAATTACTATGTTTAGTTAATTGGTTACTTAAATTTGTATTTTCAAGATATAATATTACTTTTGTAAATTTAAAAGGAGTGTATTTATGAATAAAATAGGCGTTTGCGGTACGGGTAAAATGGGTAAGGAAATTGTTAAAAGGCTTTTGGATTGTGATCAGATTGTAACAGTATGGAACAGAACGCAAAATAAAGTAACACCTCTAGTTAAATTAGGTGCAAGAAGATCTAATAGTGTAAAAGAATTGTTTGATAATAACGACATAATTTTAATTATTATGGGAAATGATGTAGCACTTGATTATGTGTATACAAGTTCTCAGGGTATTAAGAATCAAGATTTAACTAATAAAATTATAATTGAACTAAGTACAACTAGCATTAAGAAAATGCAATACTTAGAAAGGGTAATAGATTCGTTAAATGGAGAATTTATAGAATGCCCGGTAGGAGGGTCAACAAAGCCTGCAAGAGACGGAAATTTATTAGGGTTAGTAGGGGGAAACAAGAAAACTTTTAAAAAGGTTGAGCATGTATTAAAGCTTATTTGTAGAAGATATGAATACCTTGGTGAAGTTGGTAAGGGAAGTGCTATGAAGTTAGCTATTAATCTACCATTGATGGTTTATTGGCACGCTTTAGGTGAGGCGATGTCTTTAGCAACAAACTCAGGAATTAAATTTGATAAAGCTTTGGACATAATGATTGATAGCTCTGGAGCAGCCAAAGTAGCTCACCTAAAGTCTAATACTATATTACAAGCTAAAAGAAATGAGACTAACTTGAGTTCAACATTTAACGTTTCATCATCTTTAAAAGATATTAATTTAATGATTGAAGAAGGATCAAATTTTAATAATGAATTACATGTTATCAAAAGTACTAAATCTTATGTTCAAGGGGCCATGAATGAAGGTTGGTCAGATTATGACGCGTCCTTATTAAGTCTTTATATTAATAAAAAATTAAATAATTAACTTCTAATCTGCATAATCAGGACTTTCTTGATCTAATATTGACTTTATTTCTCTCAAGAAAGCTGTTCCTGCAGGGTTTGGATGTTCTTCATTGTCTAATTCTTCTGCAGTTTTTTCTGCTATTATATCATTTAAAATACTTATTTTTTTTCCAGTTTGAAGGGCGTTGATATATGTTTGAGCAGCTCTTTCAAAATAATATAATCTATTGAAAGTTTCTGCTACATTTTTACCAAAAATTAGTACACCATGGTTACCCATTATAAATGTGTGTTTTTTAGAATTTGACAAAAGATTTGCACACCTTGTACCTTCATCTTCAAAAGCTAAACCACCATAATTTTTATCAATAACTTGTCTACCAAAAAACATTGCTGACACCTGATTTATTGGTGGCAAAATACAGTCTTCAAGAGAAGCCAGAGTAGTTGCATACACAGAATGAACATGCATTATACATCTTGCGTGAGGACACAATTTATGTATAGCTCCGTGTAACCCCCAAGCTGTCGCGTCAGGGGGATTATCTTTTGTTAGCACAGTTTTGTCATTAACATCTAATAACAACAAATCAGAAGCTTTGATTCTAGAAAAATGCCACATATTAGGATTCATTAAGAATTCTGTTCCTTCAGAATTAACAGCTAAACTGAAATGATTGGCAACAGCCTCATGTAAATTACTTCTTTCAGCCCATCTAAATGCAGCCGCTAAATCTTTTCTTTCTTCTTGAAATGAGTTGTTTGATATATAAGTCGAAGCTGATTTGATCTCGTTCATTTTATATTATCCTAAATTATAATCTTTAATATTGTCTTAAGTAGACTTAAATAATATAGTAAATAACATATTTTGTAAGGATTAACATGGGATATTTTTATCTTTTAGTTGCTATTATTGGAGAGGTTGTTGCAACCACTTACCTTAAGAGTACTAATAATTTTTCAGAGTTAATACCTAGCACCTATGTAGTCTTCGGCTATGCAACAGCTTTTTACTTTATGATGCTGGCAATGAAAACAATACCTGTAGCCATAACATACTCAATATGGTCTGCTGTGGGAATTTCAGCTATTACAATTATAGGTGCATTAAAATACAAAGAAATTCCAGACCTATGGGCACTTTTAGGTCTATGTTTAATAATAATTGGAGTAATAATCTTAGTTTTTTATAGTAAAATGAGTGTGAATTAAAAATGTATAGCTTTAGAGTATGTTGCCAAAGCAGCTTCTTTAACAGCCTCATTTACGGTAGGATGACCATGACAAATTCTTGCCACATCTTCGGATGATGCCCCAAAACCCATCGCAATTGACAACTCATGTATTACGGTACCCGCCTCATGACCTATCATATGAGCACCTAATATTTTATCAGTAGATTTGTCAGAAAGGATTTTTACCATTCCATCAGTATGACTTATAGCCTTGGCTCTACTATTTGCTGAAAGTGGGAAAACACCTTTATTAAATGGAATTCCTTCTTCTTTTAGCTCCTCTTCAGTTTTGCCAATAACGGCAACTTCTGGTGCAGTATAAATTATACCTGGAACAAGATTATAATCCACATGACCAGCTTCTCCATTTATTATCTCAACTGCAGCTACTCCGTCTTCTTCAGCTTTATGAGCCAACATTGGACCTTTTATGACGTCTCCAATTGCATAAATATTATTAATAGAAGTTTGAAAGTAATTATTTGTTTTTATAAAACCTTGTTTATCAATATCAATGTTCAAATCTTTAAGACCTAATCCATAAGTATTAGGCTTTCTACCAACTGCTACTAAGACAACATCTGCATCTATTTCATATATATTTTCTTTAGTGACATTCCTTATTGATAATATAACTTTATTATCAACGATTTTTGATGATTCTACTGATTGACCTAACTTAAAATTTAAGCCCTGTTTCTCAAGAATTTTCATGAATTTTTCAGCAACTTCATTATCCATTCCAGGTAAAATTCTTGGCAAATACTCTATGACTTCAACATCACAACCAAGCCTTCTCCATATAGTTCCCATTTCAAGGCCTATAATACCAGCTCCA
Organism: SAR116 cluster bacterium AG-321-A13; assembly: GCA_003283875.1. Taxonomy (GTDB): domain Bacteria; phylum Pseudomonadota; class Alphaproteobacteria; order Puniceispirillales; family Marisalimonadaceae; genus Marisalimonas. The sequence goes on from QBXD01000012.1 coordinate 20,762, forward strand.
ATAACCATCATTTTTTTTGGGACTTCTTTTAATTCTAATGCACCCGTCGAGGTTACTATTTTCTTCTCATCAATATCAATATTTGGAAGATGAGTAGCTTCTGATCCTGTTGCAATTATTATGTTTTTAGCATGTATAAGATCTCTAGTATTTTCACCAGTAATTTCAATCGAGTTTGCTGTAATTAACTTTGCTGTTCCAATATACTTTTTTACTTTATTTTTTTTATATAGAAAATCAATTCCCTTAGTAAGGTCGTCAACTATTCCAGATTTTTTTTTCAATAATTTTGTTAAATCTAATTTAACATCTTTACAAGTTATACCCCATTCTTTGTTACCATTTAATTTAACTGCATTTTCATATTGCTCAGATGCATGAAGCATTGCTTTAGATGGAATACAACCAACATTTAAACAAGTGCCACCTAAGGTTGTTCTTTTTTCGATACTGGCAACTTTCATACCCTTTTGTGCTGCCACTATTGACGCAACATAACCTCCTGGACCAGAACCTATAACAACAAGATCATATTTTTCTTCAGACATACTAAACCTTTACTTACAATTATGCTCCAACAACTAGACGTCTTGGATCTTCTATAATTTCTTTAATTCTTACTAGAAAAGAAACAGCTTCACGTCCATCAATAATACGGTGATCATAAGATAAGGCTAAATACATCATTGGACGAATTTCGATGTTATCACCTATTGCAACTGGTCTTTTTTGAATTTTATGCATTCCTAGAATACCTGACTGAGGTGGATTTAAAATTGGTGACGACATTAAAGAACCATAAACTCCACCATTAGAAATTGTAAAAGTTCCACCAGCCATATCAGATATACCTAAACTGCCATCTTTTGCTTTTTTACCAAAATCTGCAATGGCAATCTCAGTCTCTCCAAAAGACATTTTGTTTGCATTTTTTAGAACTGGTACGACTAAACCTTGAGAAGTACCAACTGCAACACCTATGTTGTAATAATTTTTGTAAATAATGTCATTGTTATCTATTTCTGCATTTACTGCAGGAAACTGGCTAAGTGCATCTATCGAGGCTTTAACAAAAAAACTCATATATCCAAGCCTAACTCCATTTTTCTTTTCAAAACTATCTTGGTAATTATTTCGCATTTCCATTAAAGCTGTCATATCAACCTCGTTGTATGTTGTTAACATAGCAGCAGTATTTTGTGCTTCCTTTAATCTACGAGCGATAGCTTGTCGTAAGCGGGACATTGGGACGCGTTCTTCAAGGTTTTTATTAACGGCTTCTTCAATTATATCAGATTTATTGCTACTTATCTTACTTTCAACTTTTTCAGGTATACTTACTTGCTCATCAATCTTATTGTTTTCTTGTTTTGGCGCAGGTGCAGGAGTTTCATCAGATTTTTCTCCGGCAATTATAATTCCCAACAGTGCGCCAACCTCAACGGTATCACCTTCTGAAACGGTAAGGTTATCCAGAATACCGGAAGTAGCTGCCGGAACTTCTAATGTGACTTTATCTGTTTCTAACTCTACAATTGGGTCATCTACTTCAACAAACTCTCCTTGTTTTTTTATCCACTTAGAAACTGTTGCTTCTACAACAGACTCTCCTAAAACTGGAACCAAAACATCCATTCCACTACCCTTTCGTACATTTATTTGTTCTTCTTTGTTTATGTTTTTTACCTTCAATCCATCTTCAGTTTTGATTTGATTTAAATATAAAAGAACATCACCTTTTGTTACTCTATTATTGACACCTGTACTAGCTATATCGGAGATGTCTAATTTTTTTTCCTTTATAATTTTTGCCGCAGAGGGCATGGCTATTTTGCTAGTAATTTTATTTTCATCTTCCATATTTCAAACTATTCAGCAGCGTGTTTAGTTGTTTTTTGGGTCGTTTCTAAAGCTTCATTTACTAAATCTGCTTGTTCTTTGTTATGCCTAGATAAAGATCCTGTTGCAGGAGAAGCAGCCTCTGCTCGACCAGCATAAGAAGGTCGTGAAAATTTTGCTTTAAATGACCTGAGAACATCTTCAATTTTTCTATCTACAAAGAACCATGCACCCATATTTTTTGGTTCTTCTTGGCACCAAACAAATTCTGCGTTAGGCGTATCAGATAATATTTCTTTTAAAGTTGAATAAGGAAACGGATAAATTTGTTCTAATCTCAAAATTTTTACACTGTCTAATTTCCTATTTTCTCTTTCTTCTAATAAATTGTAGAAAACTTTACCAGAACAAATAACCACCTTTTTAATATCATTATCCTTAAGGTTTGTATTAGGGTCTCTTATTACTCTTCTAAAAGCAGTATTCTCCGACATATCGGATAATTTAGAAATACAAGCCTTATTTCTAAGAAGACTTTTTGGTGTCATTATAATCAATGGTTTTCTGAAATCTCTTTTAAGTTGTCTTCTTAACGCATGAAAATAATTTGCAGGTGTGCTGCAATTTAAAACTTGCATATTATCTTCACCACATAATTGAAGATATCTCTCCAATCTTGCTGAAGAATGTTCTGGTCCCTGACCTTCGTAACCATGAGGAAGTAACATAACAAGCCCTGACATTCTTAACCATTTAGCTTCACCGCTTGAAATAAATTGATCGACTATTACCTGGGCACCATTAGCAAAATCTCCAAACTGAGCTTCCCACATTACTAAAGCAGTTGGCTCTGTAAGAGAATAACCATACTCAAAACCTAATACAGAAGCCTCTGATAAAGGAGAGTCGATAACTTCAAAATTTTGTTGGTTGGAAGTTATATTATTTAGGGGTGTGTATCTTTCTTCTGATACTTGGTCAATAAACACAGAATGCCTTTGAGAAAAAGTTCCTCTGCAACTATCTTGTCCAGACAATCTAACTGGATATCCTTCTAATAATAATGAACCAAATGCAAGATGTTCAGCTGTAGACCAATCTATACCTTCACCAGTCTCAATAGCTTTTTTTCTAGTTTCAACTATACGTTGAAGTTTTTTGTTTACATTTATATTTGCGGGTATAGTAGTTATTGCTTTTCCAATTAATTTTAAGTCATCTTTGGATACTGATGTCTCACCTCTTCGGTCATCTCCATGAGCAGCCCTTAAACTTGACCACTGACCTTCTAACCAATCAGCTTTATTGGGCTTATAATTAGTTCCTGCTTCAAATTCTTTTTCAAGAAATTTATTATGATTGTTAACTTCGTCCTTAGCTTCCTGGTCAGTCAATATACCTTCATTAATAAGTTTTGACGCATAAATTTTACTAATACTATTGTGAGATCCAATAGTTTTATACATAATTGGTTGAGTGAAAGCAGGTTCATCTCCTTCATTATGACCATAACGACGGTAACTAATAATATCTAAAACAACATCACATGCAAATTTTTGTCTAAATTCAGTTGCTATTCTTGATGCGTGAACAACAGCTTCGGGGTCGTCACCATTAATATGCATAATTGGAGCCATAACCATTTTTGCTACGTCTGTACAATATGGGCTTGAACGAGAGTAGTTTGGGCTAGTAGTAAATCCTATTTGATTGTTTACAACTATGTGAATAGTTCCACCTGTTCTATAGCCTCTTAATCCAGAAAAATCAAAAGTTTCAGCAACTATACCTTGACCTGCAAAAGCAGCATCTCCATGCAATACAATTCCTAAAACTGATAATCTATCATTTGTATCGTTATGTTGATTTTGTTTTGCACGAACTCTTCCAATAACAACAGGAGCTACAACTTCTAAATGAGAAGGATTTGCTTGTAAAGATAAATGTACGTTATTGCCATCAAACTCTCTATCTGCGGAAGCACCCATATGATATTTAACATCCCCAGAACCACCTGCTTCTTCTGGATTCGCTTGATTGCCCAAAAACTCAGAAATAATTGCTCTAAAGGGTTTATTTAATATGTTATATAAAAGATTTAATCTTCCTCTATGAGCCATTGCAATTACAACTTCTTTCATGCCTAACTGACTACCACGTTTTAATATTTGCTCGATAGCTGGTACAACAGACTCTGATCCGTCTAAACCAAATCGTTTGGTTCCAGCGTATTTTTTATGAAGAAATTGCTCAAAGGTCTCTGCTCCAACTAATCTTTCATAAATAGCTTTTTTACCTCGTTTGGTAAATTCTGTTGCGTTTCTTATCGATTCTATTCTTTCTTGTATCCAGGCTTTTTGAGCTGGATCTTGCACATGCATAAACTCTATTCCTATAGACCCACAATAAGTTTCTTTTACTATTTCCATTATTTGTCTTAAAGTTGCTGACTCCATCCCAAGAACATTATCTATAAATATTGGTCTGTCCCAATCATCATCACTAAAACCGTAAGTTTTAGGATTTAGTTCTGGGTGTATATCACCCTGTTGTAAATTAAGAGGATCTAACTTAGCTAAAAGATGTCCATTTATTCTAAAAGCTCTAATAAGCATTATAGCACGTATTGAGTCAGTTGTTGCTGCTCTTAAATCTGTGGCTGATAAATCACCTTTCCCCACAATACCTCTTGCTACTGCTCTTACACTCTCAACAGTATCTATTGCTCCAACAACTTGACTGTTTTTTTGGGCCCAACTTGGACCATCATCAAGTATAGGTTCATCTCCATTACTCTTAAACCATAGATCCCATTCCTTCGGTACTGCATTTGGATTAATCTTCCATTCTTTGTACAGATCATTAATGAAAGTCACATTTGTACCAGAAAGAAAACTTTGATCAGGGTTTTGATCGTCCATAGCTACAAGTCCTTTTAACAAGTGATTAATAAAGGTATACTACACAAAAAGTTGACAATTAAATCAAGTTATTTCCATAGTTGTATTGCTTTTACGACTGCTTTACCCAAACCTGAAGGTGATTCAGACATTATAAAGCCGCAATCTTTCATAACTTTAACTTTTGAATCTGCGTCACCACTGCCTCCACTAACAATTGCTCCCGCATGCCCCATGGTTCTTCCAGGAGGAGCAGTCTTACCTGCTATAAAGCCAGCTATAGGTTTTTTTATTTTATGATTTTGAATAAAAGCAGCTGCATCTTCTTCAGCGCTACCTCCAATTTCTCCAATCATTAGTATTGCTTCTGTTTGTTCATCATTCAAAAACATTTCAAGACAGTCAATGAAATTAGTGCCATTGATAGGATCACCCCCAATTCCAATACAAGTTGACTGACCCAGCCCTGCGGCAGTTGTTTGAGCAACAGCCTCATAGGTTAATGTACCTGACCTAGAGACTATTCCAACTTTTCCAGGAGTATGAATATGTCCAGGCATTATACCAATCTTGCATTGCCCTGGTGTAATTACACCAGGGCAATTTGGTCCAATCAACCTAGAATTTGACTTATTAAGGTACTGCTTAACTTTAATCATATCTTGGACTGGAATACCTTCAGTGATACAGATAATTAATGCTATGTTTGAAGAAATAGCTTCTAAAATTGAATCCGCTGCAAATGGCGGTGGTACATAAATTACTGATGCATCCGGATTAACTTCTTCAACACATTCTCTAACTGTATTGAAAACTGGAAGGTTTAAATGAATTGCCCCACCTTTACCTGGTGTTACACCTCCAACCATTTTAGTCCCGTAAGCTATAGCCTGCTCTGAATGAAAAGTACCCTGGCCGCCTGTAAATCCCTGGCAAATTACTCTCGTATCTTTGTTGATCAAAACAGACATTTAAATTATCTCCTTAACTGCATTTACAATCTTAACAGCTGCGTCGTCTAAGTCATCTGCTGGTGTTATTTTTAGACCAGAATCTGATAATATTTTTTTGCCCTCATCAACGTTTGTACCTGCCAACCTAACTACTAATGGTTTTGTTAATGACAAGGCTTTTGCTGCTGCTACAACTCCTTCAGCGATGATGTCGCAACGCATTATTCCTCCAAAAATATTTACTAAAATTCCTTCAACAGCTTCATCAGATAGTATGATTTTGAATGCTTCTGTAACTTTTTCTTTTGTAGCACTGCCACCAACGTCTAAAAAATTGGCAGGGGATGAACCTTTTAATTTAATAATGTCCATAGTTGCCATTGCAAGACCAGCTCCATTTACCAAACACCCAATAGTCCCATCTAGTTTGATATAAGCTAGATCATATTTACTGGCTAAAATTTCCGCGGGATCTTCTTCAGTTTCATCTCTTAAAGCCATTATTTTTGGATGCCTGTAAAGTGCATTATTATCAAATGACATTTTTGCATCTAGGGCTATCAAGTTATTTTCAGAAGTTAAAACTAAGGGGTTTATCTCTAATAGACTTGCATCATTTTCAGTAAAAAGCTTATACAACTGACTAAAAAAATCTCCAGCTTGTTTAAAACTTGTTCCAGTTAAGTTAAGACTATTTGCTATCAATCTAGAATGAAAGGGTTGAAAGCCTATTGTAGGATCAATATTAAAAGATAATATTTTTTCTGGATTTTCTTCGGCAACTTTTTCAATATCCACTCCACCTTCTGTTGAAGCTATTAGTGAAATTCTACTGCTAACTCTATCGATGACCATAGAAAAATAATATTCTGAAGCTATATTACATCCGTCTTCTATATATAATCTCTGAACAAGTTTTCCTTCACTACTAGTTTGATGTGTTATTAACTTTTGGCCAAGGATTGTTTCAGCTGCATTTTTTAATGTTTCTAAATCCTTTACAACTTTTACACCACCAGCTTTGCCTCTTCCACCTGCATGAATTTGTGCTTTCACGACATAAACTGGACCAGGTAATTCTTTTGCTGCAATTAGAGCCTCCTCTACTGAAAAAACAGCTTTTCCCTTTGGAGTTGGAATATTATATTCTTTAAATAGCTCTTTAGCTTGATGTTCATGAATATCCAAAACTTATACCTCTCTATGATATTTGTTGGGCTTCAAATTTTGAAGCAAGATCATTCAATTGTTTTACAGCTGAGACTGAATGGTCAAACATTTCTTTTTCGCCAGAGGTAAGATTTATTTCTACAATGCGCTCTACCCCTTTTTTACCAATGATAACAGGAACTCCTACGTACAAACCATTAAGATTGTAATATCCATCAACATAAGCGGCACAAGGAAGTAATTTTTTCTTATCTTTTAAGAATGATTCTGCCATTTCAATAGCCGAGGAAGCTGGAGCATAAAACGCTGAGCCAGTTTTTAATAGACCAACTATTTCTGCACCTCCATCTCGAGTTCTTTGAACTATTTGGTCAATCTTTTCTTGGTTGCTCCAACCCATTTTAATTAGGTCTGGAACTGGAATTCCTGCAACAGCTGAATATCTTGATAAAGGAACCATCGTATCACCATGCCCCCCAAGAACAAAAGCTGTGACATCACTAACTGAAACATCAAATTCATCAGCTAAAAAACGTCTAAACCTTGCTGAATCTAAAACACCAGCCATTCCTACAACCATATTTGTTGGCAATCCTGAAGCTCTCTGTAAAACCCCAACCATGGCATCGAGTGGGTTTGTTATACATATGACAAAAGCGTTAGGGCAATTTTCCTTAATGCCTTCACCTACCTGCTTCATAACTTTTGTATTAATTTCTACTAAGTCATCTCTGCTCATACCAGGTTTTCTTGCAACGCCTGCAGTAACTATCACCACATTACTTTCTGAAAGTGCCGAATAATCATTAGAACCTGAAATATTACAATCAAATCCCTCTACAGGTCCTGATTGAGCCAGATCGAGAGCTTTCCCTTGTGGAATTCCTTCTGCAATATCAAATAAAGCAACATCTCCTAACTCTTTAATAGCTGCTAAATGAGCCAGGGTACCACCAATATTACCAGATCCTATTAAAGCTATTTTATTTCTCATTTTTATAATCCTGTTTAATTAAAAATATTAAAGAAAGTTAGTTTAATCATTATTTAAAATTGACTATACTTTTATGATTTCTGGTTATCTTTTAAACCTTTTTTTGGATGCTATCAAGGTAAGATTAAATACGTTATCTAATTTTTTAATTGTGACATTTCTGTAATTCTTGAGATGGTTCTTTGAAATTCAAATTCCCATTCTTTTCCTTGATAGAGGTTTTTAAAGTCAACTTCTGCATTAGCAATTAGAAAACAACCTTTATCATACAAGGCATCAATTAACCAAATGAACCTTCGGGTTTCATTACGCAAAATATCATTTAACTCAGGTATGTTGTCTATTATAATACCCTTATATCTCAGTGCTATCTCTATGTAGTCTGAGGCTGCTAAAGGTTTATTACATAAATCATCAAAATCCATTCTTGCAATTCCTGCAGCAACTTGAGGAATAAAAATTTTTCTGCCAGCTATTTCTATATTTTCAGATATCTTTTCAAAGCCTAAACTTAAACTTTCAAATATTTTATCTACCTTTTCATTATTATTTTTATTTATAGGAGTTAACCAAACCTTATTTCCACTCAAAGACCTTTCTCTCCAATCCTCACCATCTGGTATTTTTATAATATTATTTTTATTTTTTAAACTTTCTATAAATGGTAAAATTCTATCTCTGTGTAGGCCATTTTTATAAAGACCATCAGGAGGCTGATTTGAAGTCGTAACTAAAATAGTACCTTGATCAAACATTACCTCAAATAATCTTGACAATATCATTGCATCAGCAATATCCTTAACTTCCATTTCATCAAAGCAAAGCAATTTTGCAGATTTAGCAAGATCTTTACCTACTAATAGAACACTATCTTTATTTCTTTCAGATTTACTTTTCTTTAGTATTCTTTGGTGCACTTCTTTCATAAAGTCATGAAAATGCAGTCTTCTTTTATCTTTAATTTCAAGATTTTGAAAAAACAAGTCCATAATCATAGATTTACCTCTTCCTACACCTCCAAATATGTAAACACCTTTAATATTTTTCTTTTTAACACCAGAAAGAATATTAAATATTGAAAAGTTTTTATCTAAACTATTGATTTCTCTTAGAAGAATATCGAGATACTTTGATACTATGATTTGGCCTGGGTCAAAACTAATAGATTTTTTAAGTGCAATGGATTCAAGATTTATTTTATTAATTATTTTAGTGTTATTGGCCATTTTTAAGATAAGGGCAAGGGTTATTTCCGTTCCAGTTGAAGCTTCTTTATCTCTCCAATTGCTTTAGCAGGGTTTAAACCTTTAGGACATGTTTTAGTACAATTCATAATTGTATGGCATCTATACAATTTAAAAGAATCTTCTAAATCATCTAATCTTTCATTTGTATTTTCATCTCGACTGTCTGCAATCCACCTATACGCTTGTAATAACACTGCAGGGCCTAAATATTTGTCACCATTCCACCAATAAGAAGGACAAGAGGTAGTGCATGAGAAGCACAAAACACATTCCCATAAACCGTCAATTTGTTCTCTTTCCTTTGGAGATTGCTTTCTAGATTTACCCTTTTCTGGTTTAGTATCAGTTTGCAACCAAGGTTTAACAGACGTTAATTGAGCGTAGGCTTTTGTCAAATCAGGTACAAGATCTTTTACAACATCCATGTGTGGGAGGGGATATATATTTATTTCACCTTTAACATCCTCTATGGATTTTAAACAAGCTAAAGTATTTGTGCCGTCAATATTCATTGAACATGAACCACATATACCTTCTCTACAAGAACGTCTAAATGTTAAACTTGAATCGATTTCCTGTTTAATTTTTATTAAGGCATCCAAAACCATGGGTCCACAGTCATCTAAATCAATAGTATAGCTATCAATTCTGGGATTTTCGTCATCGTCTGGAGACCATCTATAAACGTTAACTTTCCGCGAGTTTTTTGTATCACCTTTATATGGGTATTCAATACCTTTAACTATTTTAGAATGTCTTGGTAAGGCAAACTCAGCCACAAATAACTCCTTTTAAATTAGTATACTCTTGCTGCTGGAGGAATTGAAGCAACTTCGTTAGTTAAGGTATTTAAATGAACATCTCTATAATCAAGTTTAGTTTTATTTTTTTCATTTAACCACATGATTGTGTGCTTCATCCAATCTTTATCATCCCTATCTGGATAATCCTCATGAGAATGAGCACCTCGAGATTCTTTTCGTTGATCAGCAGATTTAATTGTAACTATTGCTTGTTGCATTAAATTTTCAAGTTCTAATGCTTCTACTAAGTCAGTATTAAATATTAATGACCTATCTTTGATACCAACCCCATCCAAATTATTCGCAATTGTATCAACTTTTTTTACGCCTTCATTCATTGAAGAGTTAGACCTAAACACAGCTGCATGTTTTTGCATTGCATTTTGCATTGAATTTCTTATCTCACCGACAGAGATGTCACCTTTAGCATGTCTCATTTTGTCTAGTCTTGCCAAAATTTTATCTGTCACACGCTTAGGTAAGGGAGCGTGTAAGGCACCTTTTTCAACTGTTTTTAATGCTCTTTGGGCTGCAGCTCTTCCAAATACAACTATATCCAGCAATGAGTTTGTGCCCAACCTATTTGCTCCATGAACAGAGACACATGCAGCCTCACCAATAGCCATTAATCCTGATACTACTGCATTTTGATCATTACCCTTACGGGTGACAACTTCACCATTATAATTAGTTGGTATGCCACCCATATTATAATGCACAGTTGGTAAGACAGGAATAGGCTCTTTAGTTACATCAACTCCACAAAATATTTTTGCAGTTTCACTTATTCCTGGCAATCGCATATGTAAAGTTGCAGGATCAATATGTTCAAGATGCATAAAAATGTGATCTTTGTTAGGTCCTACACCTCTACCTTCATTAATCTCAATTGTCATTGATCTAGATACAACATCTCTACTTGCTAAATCTTTAGCAGTAGGGGCATATCTTTCCATAAACCTTTCACCTTCAGAATTTGTTAGATAACCACCTTCTCCACGTGAGCCTTCCGTAATTAACACTCCAGCTCCATAAACACCTGTTGGATGAAATTGCACAAATTCCATATCCTGCAATGGTAAACCAGCTCTCAAAACCATAGCGTTACCGTCTCCCGTACATGTATGTGCTGAGGTACAGGAAAAGTAAACACGTCCATAACCACCAGTAGCTAATACAGTTTGATGACCGCGAAACCTATGAATTTTCCCATCGTCCATACATAAAGCTAAAACACCTACACATTTACCATTGTCATCCATTAACAAATCAAGAGCTATATACTCGACAAAAAATTCAGCTTGATGTTTTAAACATTGTTGATAAAGAGTATGCAGAATTGCGTGACCAGTTCTGTCTGCTGCAGCACAAGCTCTTCTAGCCATTTTTTTTTCCATAATCTAGGGTATGTCCACCAAAAGGACGCTGATAGACTTCACCTTCTTCTGTACGAGAAAACGGAACTCCAAAGTTTTCTAATTCTGTAACAGAAGGTATAGCTTCTTTACACATATATTCAATCGCATCTTGATCACCTAGCCAATCAGATCCTTTTACAGTGTCATACATATGAAATTGCCAACTATCATTTTCACCCATGTTATTCAGTGCGGCACCAATTCCACCTTGTGCTGCAACGGTGTGACTTCTAGTTGGGAAAACTTTGGTAATACAGGCTGTCTTTAAGCCACCAGATACCATACCTAAAGTTGCCCTTAAACCAGCACCACCAGCACCTACAACAACTACATCATGTTCATGATCTATAATTTCGTATTCAGACATTAGTAAACTTTCATAATTATAAGTAAATTTTTAATACACATAGAATTGATAGGACACCTAAAACTGTCGCTATTAGTTTTATAAGTATTATAGATACAATTTTCAACCCCTCATGATGAACATAATCCTCTATCACCACTTGTAATCCTGAAGCCGCATGAAAATAAAGAGTACCAAAAAGAAGTAT
>QBXD01000013.1 GCA_003283875.1 SAR116 cluster bacterium AG-321-A13
AAACTTACTTGATGATAGCCTTTATTTTAAATACTAGGGAGGAATTTTATGAAATTCAAATCTAGCCTATTCGTAGGCGCTGTAGCATTAGCTGCAACTAGTTTAGTAGCTATCTCAGCACAAGCTGGAGACAAGTTACGTTGGAAGATGCAAAGCACTTGGGGAAGCCAGGTTGCCATTAACGGTGAAGCTGCTGTTTATTTTTCTAATAAAGTTAAGGAAATCTCAGGTGGTGACGTTCGGTTAAGGTTCCACGAGCCAAATGCACTTGTACCTTCATTAGAAGTTTGGGATGCTGTTAAGAACGGTTCAGTAGATGCTGGTTACACAACACCTGGATATCATGCTGGAAAAATTCCTGCAGTTTCTTACTTCACAGCTGTTCCTTTTGGCCCAGGTGCAAGTGAGTACCATGGTTGGATGGAATATGGCGGAGGCCAGCAGTTAAAAGACAGAATTTATGGTGAGTATGGCCTTAAAGCTCTTAACTGTTTAACACACGCTCCAGAGACTTCAGGTTGGTTTAGAAAGAAAATCAACAAAGTTGAAGAGTTAAAAGGAATGAAGATGCGTTTCTTTGGACTTGGTGCTATGGTTATGAGTAAAATTGGTGTGTCAACACAGTTACTAGCAGGTGGAGATATTTATCCCGCACTAGAAAAAGGTGTTATTGATGCAACAGAATTTTCTATGCCTACACACGACTTAAGTTATGGTTTCTATCAGTTAGCTAAGTTTAACTACTTTCCAGGATGGCATCAGCAGACTTCAATTGGTGAGCTATTAATGAGCACTAAAGGTTGGGGTGGTTTAACAAAGACACAACAAGGCATTATCAACACAGCATGTCGTGACACAATGTGGTGGGCACTTGTTAGATCTGATGCAAAGCAGGTTCCTGCAATGCGTGAGCTTGAGAAGAAGGGCGTAACATTTGTAACATGGCCTGATTCAGAGATTTCTAAGTTCAAGAGAGCTTGGGAAGAAGTTGTTAAAGAGAAGTCAGCAACTGATCCTTTATTTAAAGAAATCACTGCCAGCTATGACGCTTTCAGAAAAGACTACAGCATTTGGTCACAAAGAGCTTACTTAAAGTCTAAAAACTACTAATATTTAAATATTGAGTACACCTATTGTTAAATAGGTGTACTTTTTTATGTCTAGATAAATTTATTGAAATATTACCTTTAATAAGTTAATTATTTATTTATTAGATAAATTCTGGAGGGGGAAAATGGCATTAACTGAACAAAATATGCAGGGTTTAGTTTCTATCAGTGAAAAAATACGAGAAATCGTTAACAGAGCTGGAAGAGCTAGTACATGGCTATTGGTTCCCTTAGTTATAATAACAATGTGGGATGTGGTTGCTAGAAAATTAGTTTGGATACAAATTTTTATGGTTGCCAACTTTGGTTCTTTTTTTGAATCAACGTTAATGCAAGAAATGGAATGGCATCTACATACAGTAGTTTTTTGTATGGTTTTAGGATATGGTTACACACATAATAGACATGTAAGAGTTGATTTCCTTCGAGAAAACTTTAATTTCCAGTCGAAAGCTAAAGTTGAATTTTATGGTAATATTTTGTTTATGTTACCTTTTACACTAATTTGCGTTTATTTTTCGTGGATCTACATGGTTGATTCTTATCAAATTGGAGAGGTTTCTGCTTCTTTAGTTGGTTTAAGTAACAGATGGATTATTAAAACGTTTCTTCCAATAGGATACTTCTTTTTATTCCTAGGTGGAATGTCAGTCATGATACAGCTTATAGCTGTAATTTGGGGCGATAACAAAAAACGGCTTGATTTAATGGTTCTGGATTATGATGAAAAGAAATAAATTAATTTCATTAAGAATTGTGAGTTAAGTTATGTGGTTTTCTAAGATCCCAGGTTATATTTTTGATAAGCAAAAAACACCTTACTTAACAGAAGCGAAAGATCTTACTTTAGCCCAATCACAATATGAACTAGCTGCTTATGGAGTTTTTACTGGAAGTTTATACGGTATTATAGGTTTAGCAGCTATTTTAACATTTTTTGAAAATAATAACCCAATATATTTGGGATGGTTGGTTTTGTCAGTTGTGGTAATTTACTCAATTTTCTCTGTGATGAGAAAATATGAATTAATTGCTTCCTACATTATATCTTTAGCACCTGCATGTATTATTATTTTCTGTATTTTTGAGGGACTTAAAAATAGTTCATCTTTTCTAACTTTAACTATTTTTATTTGTCTTTTTCTTTTGTCTTTAAAATATGGATGGAGAGTATCAAGAATAGTAGCATGGCAAAGATTTAATGGTGATTTTGAAATAGATAATAATAATAAGAAAGCATAGGAGCGGTTATGGATTTTGTTGAAATTATAATTGAGTACCTACCAATATTTATGTTTCTGACTATGGGAGTGCTTTTATTTATAGGTTACCCCGTTGGCTTCATACTGGGTGGTGTAGCGATTACCTATGGATTTATAGGATATTTATTTGGTGTCTTTAAAATAGCAGAATTTTTTAACTTCGTGCCTCGGATGTGGGGGTTTTCTGCTGAAAACCTAATTTTAGTTGCCATACCAAGTTTTGTTTTTATGGGAACTATGATGGAAAGAAGTGGTATTGCTAATGATCTATTAAGGACCACTCAAATTTTACTCAGGAAAGTTCCTGGTGGATTAGCAATGTCAGTTACGGTGATGGGAACAGTTCTAGCCGCAATGACAGGTATTATCGGTGCTTCTGTGACTATGATGACAGCTTTGGCTCTACCTACAATGCTAAAAAATAAATATAGTCATGCACTTTCAACAGGTGTTATTGCTGCGTCGGGTACTTTGGGAATTCTTATCCCGCCAAGTATTATGTTGATTATCATGGCAGATATTATGCAGGTTTCAGTTGGTAACTTATTTATGGGTGCAGTTATTCCAGGATTAACACTAGCATTGATGTATTTAATATTTATTTTTGTGTGGTGTTCAATTGATAAAACAGTTGCTCCAGCTCTGAAAGAAGGAGACCTTACTTATGAAAAAGGAAAATTGCCTTCCATGGTTCTTAAAGCTTTTCTTCCACCAGTAGCATTAATCACACTTATAAAAGGTTCAATCCTATTAGGTTGGGCTACACCGAGTGAAGCTGGAGCAGTTGGTGCGTTTGGTGCAACTTTGTTGGCTATAATAGGTAACAAGTTTACTTTTCCAATGTTGAGAAGCGTTCTTCATTCATCAGGTCTTACTATTTCTATGGTATTTATGATCATCTTAAGTGCGACATGTTTTGCTTATGTATTTAGATCACTTGGAGGTGATTACATAGTCGAAGAATTAATTGAGAAAGCAGGTCTTGGGTCTTGGGGTCTTCTATTTTTACTAATGGGTATGACATTCTTGCTTGGTTTTTTCTTAGATTGGGTTGAGATTACGCTCATCATTCTTCCTATTTTTGCACCACTAGTTGTTTTATTAGATTTTGGTGATCATGTAACCCAAATGACTGGTCTCGATGGACGCAAAGAGACAATGGTTTGGTTTTTGGTATTAATGGCGATAAATCTTCAGACATCATTTTTAACTCCACCATTTGGATTTGCTTTATTTTACTTAAAAGGTGTTGCCCCACCTGAGGTCGCTACATTAAGTATTTATAAAGGTGTAATACCATTTGTTATAATCCAATTAATTGGTCTTGGCTTAGTTATAAGTCAACCTGAAATGGGATTGTGGCTTCCGCGGCTAATTTAAATTAATTTTAAAAGCCGCATCAACTTGATGCGGTTTTTTTTTGAGGTTTAAAAAATGAATAATATTGGTATTTGTGGTGCCGGTCTAATAGGTGCAAGTTGGGCAATTGGTTTTGCAAATGCAGGATTTAAATGTCTTGTCTATGATACAAATCAGGAAAGTATTAAAAATTTTGAAAAAACATCTAATCAATTACTATTAGATTTAAAGATACTGGAACCCGAAATTGATGTAAACCAAATCAAATCAAATATTATTCTCAATTGTACAATTAATGAAATATGTAAAGATGCTTTATTAATCCAAGAAAGCATAATTGAGGATTTAGATGCAAAACAGCAAATATTTAGAGAGTTAGATAGGTTGTCTTTAAAAAATACAATTTTAGCATCATCGTCATCTTATCTTCTCATTTCTAAGATATCAGAATATGTTGAACATAAACATAGATGTATAAATGCCCATCCAGCTCTGCCACCTCACGTTGTTCCTTTTGTTGAAGTTGTTGGTAGTAATTATACTTCTAATGAAATAGTTCGAAAAGCAATTAACTTATACAAAAAAGCTAACTACGCAGCAATAGTAGTTAATAAAGAGACTGAGGGTTTTGTTTTAAATAGGTTACAAGGAGCATTACTAAACGAAGCTGTTCGTTTACATGAGGGAGGTTATGCTTCGATGGAAGATATAGATATAGCCTTAAAACATGCACTAGGAATAAGGTGGGCATTTATGGGCCCCTTCGAAATAATGGATTTGAATGCCCCAGAAGGCATTAAAGACTCTTTTTCTAGGTATAAGAGTGGTATAAAAAGTTTAGCAAGAGAACAAAATAGTGTACCTGAATACTCTGAAGAATATTTGAATAAATTAGAAAATGAGCAAAGAAAGAGATTATCTTATTCTGAAAGATCAAATAGAATAGAAAAAAGAAATAAGATGATTGCGTCAATTAGAAAGTTAAAACTTGAACTAGGAGAGGACATTCACGATGGCTAAAAATAAAAAAGTAATTATAAGTTGTGCAGTGACTGGAGCAATACATACACCTTCAATGTCAGAGTATTTGCCAGTAACAGCTGAAGAAGTTATTGAGCATTCTTTGGCAGCACACGAAGCGGGAGCAGCTGTTCTTCATCTTCACGCAAGGGATGAGGTTGACGGACATCCAACCCAAGATCCTGAGGAATTTCAAAAGTTTCTTCCAACTATACAAAGTTCGTGTGACGCTGTTATAAACATAACAACTGGTGGAGGCCCACAGATGACTGTGGAGGAAAGAATGAAACCGGCTATGCACTTTAAACCAGAGCTTGCTTCATTAAATATGGGATCTATGAATTTTGGTCTTTTCCCAATGTTGAAAAAACATAATCAATTAAAATTTCCCTGGGAAAAGGAAATGTTAGAAAGAAGTAAACACTCTCTTTTCAAAAATACGTTTGAAGATATTGAAAATATTATGACACTTGGTTACGAAAATGGAACCAGGTTCGAGTTTGAATGTTATGATGTTGGACATTTGTATAATCTTCATTATTTCCATAGAGAAGGGATGCTGAAAGGGCCTTACTTTATTCAATTTGTAATGGGTATTATGGGAGGAATAGGAGCGGACGCGGATAATTTGCTTCATTTGAAAAAAACAGCAGATAAATTGTTCGGAGATGTAGGATATGAGTGGTCGGTTGTAGGTGCTGGAGCAACGCAAATGAAAATGAATGCAACAGGTGCTTCACTAGGCTCGCACGTCCGAGTTGGTCTTGAAGATTCTCTATGGGATGGTCCTGGTAATCTTGCCAAAACAAATGCTGACCAAGTAAAGAGAGTTAGAGATATCTTAGAAGGTCTTTCCTTGGAAGTGGCTACTTCAGACGAAGCTAGAGAAATGTTAGCACTTAAAGGAAAAGACAAAACTAACATTAAATAGAAAGTAGAAAAAGATGAATTATGAGAGACTTCTTGAGGGGAAGAAAGCTCTAATAACTGCTGGTGCTGACGGAATAGGGTATGCCATAGCCAAAAGGTTTGAGAAGGCTGGTGCGAAAGTTTTTGTATGCGATATCAATCAAGATGCAGTTAATAAAGTAAACGATATTGACGATAATATTAAAGCAATGCTATGTGACCTTAGGCAAACGCAATTAATTGCATCCATGGTTGAGGCAGGTTTTGATTATTTAAAAGAAGTTGACATAATTGTTAACAATGCAGGAATAGCTGGTGAGACTGCTGGAGTTGGTGACCAAACTTTAGGTGGATGGCAAGAGTGTCTTCAGGTTAATATGACCAGTCACTTTGAAACCATGAGATTAGTTGTTCCTCGTATGAATGATGAAGGATCTATACTTTCAGTTTCATCAGTGGCAGGAAGAGTTGGTTTTGCATACAGACTTCCATATGCTGCAACGAAATGGGCTGTAATAGGCATGGTTAAAAGCTTAGCTATTGAATTAGGCCCTAGGGGCATTAGGGCAAACGCCCTTTTACCGGGGATTGTAGAGGGTGAAAGACAAAATCGAGTAATTGAAGCTAAAGCAAGAGTCAAAAATATTTCTTTTGATAATATGAAAGATGAAATTTTATCGGGTGCGTCGCTTAATAGATTTGTTACCCATGATGATTTAGCCGAACAAGCACATTTTTTGTGCAGTCCCCTAGGAAAGAATATATCTGGTCAGGCTGTAAGTGTCTGTGGAAATATTGAAAAAACTGGTTAAATTATTCTAAGATTTCATCTAAAATTGGATAAATATAAGATTTAAATAATTCTGGGTTTTCAGACATAGGAAAGTGTCCTATGCCAGGAATTATAACCGCCTTAGCTCCTTTTATTCTGCTTGCTGTTGCTAAAGTTCTTTCAGGAGTACAAGAACAATCGTATTCACCAGATAATAAATAGACAGGACATTTTGAGGTATCTATTAAACCTGAGCGATCATCAAAATCGCCGTCATGCCAATAAAAGTAAAGATCTCCTTTAAAAATCCCAGGGCCTCCTTGCATATAATGCCATAATGTCTCATGTCTAAATTTACTAGGACTTTGAGGAGCTATTTGAGATGAAACAAATGCAGATTGAATTAATCCACCATGAATATCTGGTCTATATAACCAGTCTAAATCATAATAGGGTTCTAGTTTATCTGAACCTTCAAGGGCAATAACAGCTTTAAAATAATTACTATGTTCTAAGGCAAGATGTAAAACAACTCTTCCTCCCATGGAACAGCCCATAATAACAGGTTCATTTAATTTATAATTATTACAAAAAGACATTATAATTTTTTTATATAGACTTGTAGTTAATTTATAATCATTTAATTCGTAACCTTCTGGAGGATTGGATTTTCCGTGCCAAGGAAGATCAAAAGCAATAACTCTAAAATTTTTAGTTATTTTTTGATCATTTAAAATATGGCGAAACTGACGTCCGTCTGATCCTGCTGTGTGAAGACATAGTAAAGGAATACCTTGACCTGCTTCTTCAACATAAATTCTGTAATTTGTGTCATCTACATTTATATTTAAGTATCTGCCAATTATATCTTCAAATTCTATATTTATACTTTTCATAGTTAACCTACTTAATAGACTGTCTATTTGATGAAATAAGGTCTTTAAAATACTGAAGGTTTTGCATAAATGGGGTCAAATTGCCTTCTAAAATAATTAATTTTTTAGCAAGCATAGCAAAAATATCGTGATAATCTCTTGGAGGAATATTAAGCCAATGCTTTTCCCAAGCAATTTTTTCCCCATGAATTTTGAAAGTTCCACTTCTAGTTAAAATTGTTCTTTTAGTTGTGGAGATAACTTTACCTTCAATAATTTCAAATAAATAATCATTCTGTCCAATACCAAAGGTAAAAGTTAAATTTACCCAACGACCTTTTTCAATCAATCGTTTATTAGAATTAATTTTAACTATCCATGTTTCAATCAATTAAATAACACCACTTTTTTAAATTTATTAAATTATAAATTTTTATAAATATTTTACAAAAAATTTCTTTATTATAATATTAAAAGAAATGGGGAGTTAATATGTTTAATATAAATAGTTTTTTACACTCAGATGCTTTAGGACCAGCGATTGAATGGAAGAGTTATCCAAAATTTAACTTTATTGGTGGGCATATTGATAATGAAAGTATACCGATTATATCCCTAAAAGAATCTATAGATAAAATAATTTTAAAAGAGGGAAAAACATTAGCTAAATATGGATTGGAAAGTGGTCCCCAGGGATATCTGCCACTCAGGCAATTCATTTCAAAACAATTAAAAAAAAGTGCACGTATTAATTGTTCAGAAAAAGAGGTGTTAGTAGTTTCTGGATCTTTGCAGGCATTAGACCTAGTAAATCAAACATTTTTAAGAAAAGGCGACACAGTTATAATTGAAGAAGAAAATTATGGTGGCACTATTTCAAGGCTTAGAAGGATCGGCGTTAATATGATAGGTATTCCATTGGAAAAAGATGGAATGAATATTGAGGTTTTAGAACAAACCCTAGAAAGTCTTAAGAAAAAAAAAATCAAACCAAGATTTATATACACTATTCCAACAATCCAGAATCCAACAGGTACTATTATGTCTGTGAATAAAAGAAAAGCTCTAATAAAACTATCTAAAAAATTTGAAATACCAATTTTTGAAGATGATTGTTATGCGGATCTTATTTTTGATAAGGAAAGGCCTCCAGCAATAAAATCTTATGATAATGATGGTTATGTAATATATTGTGGCTCTTTTTCAAAATCTATTGCACCGGCGTTAAGGGTGGGATACTTAACAGCTGATTGGAGTATTTTATCAAGAATACTCCCTTATAAAACTGACGCCGGAAGTGGTTCATTGGAGCAAATGGCACTCGCAGAGTTTTGTAAAATTAATTTTGATTCCCATATAAAAATACTTAGAAATAAACTTAAAAAAAAGTCAGACGCCATATGCAATGCGTTAGATAAATACTTTGGCTCTACGGCAGATTATAATAAACCTGTTGGTGGAATTTTTGTGTGGATTAATTTACCTAATAATGTGGATACATCACGCTTATACGAACTTGCGTTAAAAGACGGTGTCGCGATAAATCCTGGAAATGAATGGTCAATTAACTCTAGTGGAGACCATAAAGTTCGACTTTGTTTTGGTAATCCGTCAATAGAAGAAATTGATGAGGGGGTTGAAATTTTAGCCGAAATATGTCAAAAGGAGTTTGGTATACCTCTTCAAATAGCCAATTCATAAATATTAATTAACAAATGCTAATTCTAGAACAGCTTTAGAAAAATTTTTAGGATCCTCTTGAGGTATATTATGTCCTGTGTTTGGTAGAATTTGATGTCTTACGTGAGCTGAGAATTTTTGTTTAATTTTAGAAGTATTAGACAATCCTGAAACGCCGTCAGTTTCACCGTCAATAGTTATACTTGGAACTGAAATTGTAGGTTGTTTAGATAAGTCTTTTTCAATTAAATCAAATTTTGGATCTCCAGCAACTATACCAAATCTATGTTTGTAGCTATGCACAACTACATCTACAAAATCAGAATTATCAAATGAGTTTTTGCTTAAACCATATATTTCATTATTAAAATTCCAAGAAGGTGACCATGTTTGCCAGAGATATTTTATAAAATCATGACGCATGTTTATTAAGCCCAAACGACCTCTTTCACTATGAAAAAAGTACTGATACCATAATTTTTGCTCAGTATTTGGATTTGATGGTTTTGAAGAATTTTTTATATCTTGAATATTATAGCCATTACAGGAGATTAATCCTAGACATCTTTCTGGGTAAAGAGCAGCAACTACACACGCCGCCCTACCTCCCCAATCATAGCCAGCTAAGATAGCTTTATCTATTCTAATTGAATTCATTAGATTTAATAAATCGTATCCCAGTGCAGCTTGTTGACCAGATCTTAAAGTTTTTTTTGCTAAGAATGAAGTTTTTCCATAACCCCTTAGATAAGGCACAATTACTCTACATCTAGCATTTGATAAAACAGGGACTACTTCAAGGTATGCATGAATATCATAAGGAAAACCATGTAGTAGGATAACGGGAACACCATCTATTGGACCTGTTTCAAAATAGCTTACATTTAGATCTCCAGCTTTTATTTGTTTTAAATCTGCAATCAATTTTATTACTTTCTAATTAAATTATTAGTTTAAAGGTAAGTTGTTTTTAGTTTTAACTCTACCTAGAGCAAAGTTTGTTTCGATAGAAGCAATTCCTTTTACTTTGGTCAATTCTTCTCTCATAAAAATCTCATAATTTTTTAAGTCTGATGCTACTACTCTGAGTAAATAATCTCTATTTCCTGTTACCAACCAACAATCCATAACAGCGTCCAAAGATGTGATTTCTTTTTCGAATGACTTCAGGATTTGATCAGTTTGATTTTCCAGCCTTACAGAAACAAATGCTGTTACTGGATACCCATAAGATACTTCATCTATAATTGCAGTATAGCCAGCAATTAAACCTTTTTGTTCTAAAATTTTTACTCTTCTTAAACAAGGTGACGGAGATAGTCCAACTTTTTCAGCCAAATCAAAATTTGTTAATCGACCGTCCTTTTGAAGAAAAAATATTATTTTTTGGTCTATTCTATCAATATTGCTCAAAAGACCCTCTTTAAAGTATAAAATTTTATTATTAATAAATTATAAGTATATTATACTAAAATTCAAATTAAAATTGTTATCTTTAGTCATTTATTTCACTAATTAAGTGTTAGACTTTCCTTAATGTTAAATAAAAACAAATTATTGAAAATTATTGAGAAGAAGGTTTTATGGCTTTCTTGTTGGATGATTCATAATGCTAACCATCTTAGGAATAATGAAGATGATTTAAAAGTAGGAGGTCATCAGGCTAGTTCTGCCTCAATTGTTTCAATAATGACAGCATTATATTTTAACATTTTAAGACCAGAAGATAGAGTGGCTGTAAAACCACACGCTAGTCCAGTATTTCATGCGATTCAGTATTTGTCTGGGTTGCAAACTAGAGAAAATATTGAAAATTTTAGAGGCTTTGGAGGTGCTCAGTCATATCCTTCTAGAACAAAAGATATTGATGATGTTGACATTTCAACAGGTTCGGTTGGGCTTGGTGTGGCGATGACTAGCTTTGTTTCACTTATACAGGATTATGTTTTAAGAAAACAGTTTGGTAAAAAGATACCTCAAGGAAGGATGATTGCTTTAGTTGGAGATGCTGAACTAGACGAGGGTAATGTTTATGAATGTCTTCAAGAAGGATGGAAACATGACTTAAGAAATGTTTGGTGGATAATAGACTATAATAGACAATCATTAGATGGAGTAGTTCATGAAGGATTATCTGAGCGTTTAGGTTCTGTTTTTGAAGCTTTTGGCTGGAACCTCATTATTTTAAAATATGGTAAATTGCAAAAAGAAGCATTTGATGAGCCAGGAGGTCATTTATTAAAAAAATGGATTGACGATTGTCCAAATCAGCTCTATTCAGCCTTAATTTATGAAGGTGGTTCTACTTTTAAGCAAAGAATATTGGAAGATATTGGCGATCAGGATATTGTTTCCGAATTAATAAATAAAAGAACAGATAGCGAGTTTCTAGATCTAATGGCAAACTTAGGCGGTCATTGTGTTCAAACATTGATAAAAGTTTTTGAAAAAGTAAAAGATGATAAACCAACCGCTTTCATTGCCTATACAATCAAAGGTTGGGGAACACCTTTAGCTGGTCATAAAGATAATCATGCAGGATTGATGACCAAAGCCCAAATGAATAGTTTTAAATTAAAGTATGGTATTTCTGATGGGAATGAATGGAATAGATTTTCTGATGAAAAAAATAATGTTGAATTAGATAAATATATTAAAAATCTACCATTTCAAAAAGCAAAGCATAGAAAATTTCAAAGTAAAAAAGTATCAGTTGATGAAAACGTTTTTATTAAGGAAACGAAAATTTCAACGCAAAATGCTTTTGGTAAAATTTTAGATCAATATGCAAAAAATAATACTGACTTTAGTCGAAGAATTTTAACAACTTCTCCAGATGTCTCTGTTTCTACTAACTTAGGTCCTTGGATAAATAGGAAGGGTTTATTTAGTAGAAAGGATAGTTCAGATACTTTTAAAGATAGAAAAATTCCTTCAGCTCAAAAATGGATATTTTCTTCTCAAGGACAGCATATAGAACTTGGTATTGCTGAGATGAATCTTTTTTTAATGTTAGGTGCAGCTGGGCTCTCTCATGAATTTTTTGGAGAGAGACTATTTCCAATTGGTACAGTATATGACCCGTTTATATCTAGAGGATTAGATGCAATGAATTATGCTTGTTATCAAGATGCTAGATTTATGATTGTTGGGACTCCATCAGGAATTTCTTTAGCTCCAGAAGGAGGAGCTCATCAGTCTATTGGCACACCTTTAATTGGTATAAGTCAGCCAGGGCTTTTAAGTTTTGAACCTGCTTTTGCAGATGAACTAGCTTTAATTATGAATTATGGTTTTAATTACCTCCAAGATGAAGCTGGTGGATCTATTTACTTAAGATTAACTACCAGATCTATTGATCAACCTATGAGAGAGATCGATAACGAGTTGAAAAATAATATTATAAGGGGAGGTTATTGGTTAAAGAAGCCAGGTTCAAATCCAGAAGTTATTATTGTTTATCAAGGAGCTGTTGCTAGTGAAGCAATAGAATCAACAGCTTTATTAGGAGAAAAATTTAAAGATTCAGGGGTGCTAAGCATTACAAGCTCTGATAATCTATTTCATAATTGGAAAAATCAAACTCTATTATTTAAAAATAAAACAACTCAAAGCCATATTGAAAAGTTATTAGAGTTCATCCCAAGAGATACCAGGATTATAACCGTTGTAGATGGTCATCCCATGACTTTATCGTGGATTGGATCAGTTTATGGTCATAAAACAATTCCATTAGGTGTCGATAGCTTTGGACAAACAGGTAATATTAAAGATCTTTTTACCGAGTTTAGAATTGACACAAGTAACATATGTAACCTAGGGTTTAATTACAGTTAAAAATAATATTTTAAATAATTAATTCAGAAAAGTGGGGAGTATAATGATTAAGTTAGTGAGAATGTTATTCATTTTTGTAGGATTTTTGGGTCTTGCCTCAAATAGTTTTGCAGCTGATGTAACAATGAGAATATCTATACAATTACCAATGAAAAGCCATTTAGGTCAAAACTTACTTCTTTTTAAGAATGATGTTGAAAAAAAGTCAAATGGAGAAATTGAAGTCCAAATTTATGACTCAGCTCAACTGTACAAGGATAAGGAAGTTCCTGCAGCTGTTGGATCAGGTTCAATTGAATCTGGAGTTGCTTCTTTAACTAGATACGTTGGTGATATTCCTGCAGTTGATTTGTTCTACCAACCATTTTTATTAAATAGTGAAGAAAAAGTTCGAAAAGCAGTTGCTAAAGGTTCATCTATAAGAGGACCAATTGATAAAGCAATTGAAGGAACTGGGTCTACAGTATTGTGGTGGCAAGCATACGGAAGTGCTATTATGCTTTCAAAAGGTGAGGCAATTAAGAATCCTTCTGATATGAAAGGAAAAAAAGTAAGAGTTTTTGGAAAAACTTTAGGTGCTTTTGTAAAGGCATCCGGGGGAGCTGCGACTTTAATTTCAGGATCAGAACAATATCTAGCTTATCAACGTGGAACAGTTGATGTAGGAATGACAGGTGTTTCTGGAGTGAAATCTAGAAAGTTATTTGAAGTTATGGATACAATAACAAAAACAAATCATGGTGATATTGAGTTCCTGGTAGTTGCAAACACAAAATGGTTTAATTCTTTATCGAGTAAACATAGAGATATTATTATGAGTTCTGCAATGATTGCTGAAAAAGATGTAAGGGATAAAGTGTCTGCAATTGAAGCAGATGCATATGCTTTAGCTAAGTCAAAAGGTATGAAGATTGTTACTCCAAGTGCTTCAGATATAGACGCATTTAAGAAAGCATCTAAACCTGTTTATGATGCGTATAAGAAAAATGCTGGTAAATTAGGTGAGCAGTTACTTGAAGCTGCATCTAAGTTATAAAATAACATAAGGAGACAATTTTAAAATTGTCTCCTTATTTTGGTATTTATAATGACAATTTATGAAAAGCTTATTTTAAAATCTGCATGGTTGTCTGCAATTCTTTTTGGTCTTGCTGGCATAATGTTAACATATGAAGTTGGTGCGCGTTATTTATTTATTGCACCAACTAGTTGGGCCGCTGAATTAAGTCAATTATCTTTAATTTATGGAACATTGTTAGCTATGCCATGGGCCTTACAACATCGAAGGCATATCCAAATAAATGCTATAATTCATAAATTAACTGAACAGAATCAACGAAAAATTGGAATTATCATGATGTTGGTCTTAATAGTTTTTTCTTTTTATGTAGTTGTTTATGGGTTTGAAATTTTTATAGATTCTTTTGAAAGAGGAAGAACAACAGGTAGCTTACTTGACCTTCCTTCATGGATAGCAGAGTTACCAGTACCTTTCTGTTTTCTTATGCTAATAATTCAAGCAATTTTAGAAATTAAGAAAATGGCAAATGGAATAACACCTCCATCAGGTGATCATTAATAATTTAAAGGTTAAATAATGACAGTTATAATGGTTCTAGGAGTAATGTTCGCTCTTTTGTTGGCAGGCTTGCCTGTCGCATTCTCCTTAGGTGTATTAGGTCTTGGAATGCTAGTTATTGGTGGGTTTTCTCCATTAATGGCACCACAAGCTATATTATCAACATTGGATGGATTTATATTGTTAGCTGTTCCTCTTTTCCTTCTAATGAGTAATATTTTATTGAGAGGTGGGTGTGGTAAAGATTTGTTTTCAGCAGTTCAAGCTTGGGTAGGTCATTGGCCAGGTGGTTTGGCCGTAGCAACAATAGTTTCATGTGGAATTTTTGCAGCAATTTCTGGTGTGTCTGTAGCTACTGCTGCAACAATTGGTGTTGTAGCAATACCCGAAATGATTAAAAGAGGTTATAACAAAAATTTTGTCTACGGCCTTCTTGCAGCAGGAGGTACATTAGGTATTTTAATACCACCAAGTTTACCGATGATTGTATATGGATTTGTCACTGAGGAATCAGTTATTTCTTTATTTCTTGCTGGAATTGGTCCAGGTATTTTTTTGATTAGTTTATTTATTATTTTTTCAATAATTTATTCTAAATATTTTGGAGGTTATAAACGTGTGCCACCAGCAAGTTGGAAAGAAAGAAAAAAATACTCGATAAAAGTTTTACCAACGATAACTTTGGCAGTTTTAATACTTGGAGGAATTTATACAGGTGTCTTTACACCAACTGAGGCAGCTGCAGTTGGATTTTCTTTAGCTCTTTTTTTAACTACAATTTTACTTCGTTCTTTAACTCTAACTGATTTTAAAAAAGCTTTATTCGAATCAATGGTAACAACAGCAGCTATTTTGGTAATTATTGCTGGAGCAAAAATTTTTGGTAAGGCGATAGCACTCTACAGAATTCCACAAGATATCTCTATGTTTATTGAAGCAACAATCCAGAGTAAAGCTGTTTTCATGATCACCGTTTGTTTAATTTTAGTAGCAATGGGCTTAGTTTTTGAGACTTTATCTATGGTATTAATAATGGTCCCAGTATTGTTGCCGGCTGCCATGGGTATGGGCGTAGATCCTATTTGGTTTGGTATTTTTATGGTTATCATGGTTGAATGCGCATTGATAACACCTCCTGTTGGCCTTAACCTTTATGTAATACAATCTGTTGCTAAAACTCAACTAGGTGAGGTGGCTAAAGGAGTTGTTCCTTTTTTAATGATGATGATTTTCACTGTTTACGTAATGTATATTTGGCCTGATCTCGCGCTTTATATACCTTTTAAATTGTAATTTTTTGTGAAATAATTATTTAAATAGAAAGTTTTAATCATGAAAATAAATAAAGCATTAAATTTAATAAAAAGCCAAACAGATATTTTAAGAACACTCATGAATGAAAGAGATTTTATTCCCATTCCTTCATGTTTTGACGCTCTTTCTGCTAAATTAATTGAGCAAGCTAAATTCGATGTTACTTTTATGTCAGGATTTGCAGCCTCTGCTTCAAGAATAGGCTCCCCGGATCTTGGGCTTATGACTTTTTCAGAAGTTTTTGATCAAGCAAATAATATATGTAATGCAATCAATATACCTATGATAGTTGACGGTGATACTGGTTATGGAAATGCAATGAATGTGAGACGAACATTAAAAGAATGTTCAAAAGCTGGATGCGCAGGGATTTTAATTGAGGATCAATTGGCTCCAAAAAGATGCGGCCATACTCCAGGTAAAGATGTTGTTGAAAGAGAAGAAGCCTTTGACCGAATTAGAGCTGCAAGTGATATGAGAAGTGAAGGCTATGATATTTTAATAATGGCAAGAACAGATGCCAATCATACACACGGTTTGAAAGAATCTATTTCAAGAGCACAGAAATTTTATGAATTAGGCGCAGATATCTTATTTGTAGAAGCTCCCAAAAGCAAAGATGAAATGAAAACTATCTGTAAGGAAGTTCCAGGATTTAAAATAGCGAATATAGTAGAAGGTGGTATTACACCAAATTTACCTATGACAGAGCTTGCAGATATAGGTTATAAGCTTGCAGTTTATCCACTAACAGTTATGAGTTCCGCTATGAAAGCTATGGCTAACTCACTAAATCTTTTGATGAAAGATGAAGATAGGTCAGAATTTTTATTAGACTTTAAAGACTTAAGGCAAAGAGTTGGCTTTGACGACTATTATGAAATTTCAAGTAATTATGAAACTTCTAAAAGAGATTAAATTATTTTAGGGAATAATAAATGAAAAGTTATCAAGTTGTAGATTTTGGAAAACCTTTAGAACTTAGAGAATATGAAAACCCTAAACCGCAAGGAAAAGAAATACTTGTAAAAATTTCTGCTTGCGGCGTATGTCATAGTGACATTCATTTATCTGACGGTTATTTTGACCTTGGCGATGGAAAGAGAATTACTTTGGCTGACAGAGGAACAAAATTACCGTTCACACCGGGACATGAAATAACGGGATCAGTTGTTGATATAGGTGAAGAGGCAGAAGATGTTAATATTGGAGATAGTGGGATTGTTTTTCCTTGGATTGGGTGCGGATTATGTGAAGCGTGTAAAAAAGAAAATGAAACTTTATGTGAAGCTCCCAAATATTTAGGAGCACGCCTTAACGGAGGTTATTCAGATCATATAATTGTTCCAGATAGCAAATATCTTGTATCTTATGGAGATATGGATCCAGCTGTCGCTGCCCCATATGCCTGTTCTGGTTTAACGGCATATAGCGCATTAAAAAAAATACCAAAAACTTCAGTTGAAGATTGGATAATAATAATCGGAGCTGGTGGGGTAGGTATAAATGGAATTTTATTATCACCAGCTGTTCATAATGCAAAAATATTAGTTATAGATAATGATAAAGAAAAAAGAGAAAAAGCAATTAAAGCTGGAGCTGATCAGGCTTTTTCTCCTGAAGATGAAGAAACAATTAGAAAAATTATAGGAATAGGCGCTGTAGCAGCAATTGATTTTGTAGGGATGCCTAAGACAACTGACTTTGGCTTATCTCTTATTAAAAAAGGAGGAATGGTCATTGTTGTTGGATTATATGGTGGTTCACTTAAAATGCCTTTGCCTTTAGTACCAATGAGATCAATTACTTTAAGAGGTTCTTATGTTGGAGAATTGAGAGAATTAAAAGAATTAGTAGAAATTATAAAATCAGGGAAAATTAAACTTATACCAGTAAAAAAACAAGATTTAGAAACAGCAAATCAAGCTATGGCAGATCTGAGAGCTGGCAAAGTGAATGGTAGAATAGTATTAGTCCCGAAATAAAATTAATGTAACCAAGTAAGAAATTAATAATCGTGAGCAAATAAAATGAATTCAAATAACGATCATAATCTACATCAAGGTCAAGGTCATAAAAAAGATGACGCACATTCACACTTACCTTCAGATCCAGAACTAAGAGTAAAAGCAATTGAAACATTACTTTTAAACAAAGGGCTAATAGACTCAAAAACCTTAGATGAATTGATAGATACTTACGAAAATAGAATAGGTCCACAAAATGGTGCCAAAGTTATAGCCAAGGCATGGGTAGACGAAAATTATAAAAAAAGACTCCTTGATGACGCTACAGCAGCCATTAGAGAGCTGAGTTATCAGGGTAGGCAAGGTGAAAATATGGTTGTGGTTGAGAATACTGCGGACATTCATAATGTAGTAGTTTGTACTTTATGTAGCTGTTATCCCTGGCCTGTATTAGGTATTCCTCCAACGTGGTATAAGAGTGATGAATATAGATCTAGAACAGTAAGAGAACCTAGAAAAGTTCTTTCAGAATTTGGATTAAATATTGATCCAAAAATCGAAATTAAAGTTTGGGACTCAACTGCTGAATTGAGATATTTAGTTTTACCTATAAGACCAGATGGAACGGAAAATATGAATGAAGAGCAGTTAGCAGAGTTAGTAACGCGCAACTCTATGATTGGAACAGGTTTACCGGAGAACTCAAAATGAGTAGACTTCATGATATGGGAGGTCGCTATGGAGATGGTCCCATACCAGTTCCTAGAAATAAAAACAATCAGGTTGAAAACAGTGAGCCTACTTTCAAACATGAATGGCACGCAAAAGCTTGGGCTATAACACTCGCTGCTGGAGCACTTGGTGAGTGGAACCTAGATGTAAGCAGACACTACAGAGAGTGCCTGCCACCAAAGGATTATATGAATTATTCATATTATGAAAAGTGGTTGGCCGGCCTTACTAATCTTCTGGTTGACAAAAAATTGGTTTCCATAGAAGAGTTAAAAAAGTTTATAAGTTTAGTTCAAGAAGATAACTCAACTGAAGATTTGAACGTAAGTGTTAAATTAGATAAAAGGACTTGGCTAGCAAAAGATGTTCAAAAAACTTTGGGGTGGGGTGGACCTTCCCTTAGAAAAACAGATATAACTCCTTTACATAAAATTGGCGATAATGTCATAACCTTGAAATATAACCCTAATGAAAATGTTATAGGTGGTCATACTCGTTTACCTTCGTATGCAATGGGTTGTGAAGGGAAAATATTTTCTTATAATGGCACTCACGTTTTTCCTGATAAAAATGCGCATGGAATTGGAGAAAATCCTTTGCCTCTATATACGGTAGAGTTTAAGGCATCTGAATTGTGGGGGCTTGCAGCAGAGAATGGCAACGATAAAATTTATTTAGATCTATGGGAACCATATCTTAAAATTAAAGCTTAAAGATTTATTTGGGATTAAAATGAATAATACACTAGATTATAATTTACCATTTATAAATAAAATAGAAGATGGTGTAGTTTTTCAAAATCCCTGGCACAGTCAGTTGTTTGCTATTACAGTCCAATTATCAGAAACTAAGAATTTCTCTTGGAAGGAGTTTGTCGAATTTTTTGGAAAATCTCTGAATGAATCAAGGTCAGAACTAAATTGTTTAGATGGTAATGATGATTATTTTAACTGTTGGCTGACCGCCCTTGAGGAAATTATTATCTCAAAAAAATTAGGAAACTCAAATATTTTGTCATTATTGAAAAAAGACTGGACTAACGCTTATCTGTCAACACCTCATGGTAAGCCAGTAAAGATTAGATAAAGGAGCATTTAAATGTCAATTACATGCAAAGCTGCAGTTATTAGAGATAATAAATTATCCGAGCCTTATAAACTCTCAAAACCATTGTCTATAGAGGAAATTAAAATTGCTCCCCCTTTAGAAAATGAAATACTTGTGAAAGTTATGGGAGCGGGATTGTGTCATTCAGATCTATCTGTAATTAACGGCTCAAGAGTTATGCCTTTACCTCTAGTGATTGGCCATGAAGGCTCAGGAGAGGTTGTTGAATTAGGAAGTGCAGTCAAAGATGTAAAAGTTGGGGATCACGTGGCATTTCAATTTTCTCCATCATGTGGCAGGTGCAGAAGATGTCTTGAGGGTAGACCTCAAGTTTGTGAGCTTGCAGCAGCTACTAAAGGAAAAGGTGAATTAATGTCAGGTGGAAGCAGACTATCAGACTTGGATGGAAACAAACTTAATCACCATACAGGTGTTTCATGTATGTCTCAATATAACGTTGTCGATAGAGGATCTGTAGTTGTAATAGATAAATCAGTTGATATTCAAGATGCTGCTCTTTTTGGCTGTGCTGTTATGACTGGGGTAGGCGCAGTAATAAACACGGCTAGAATTAGACCAGGAGATTCTGTAGCTATAATTGGTTTAGGAGGTGTTGGACTTAATGGAATAATTGGTGCCAAACTTGGGGGAGCAGAAACAATTATTGCAATTGATATTGATCCTTCAAAATTTAGTAGAGCAGAAGAGCTTGGCGCAACACACTGCTTTGATAGCAGAAACAATGACACTATTGAAGAGATTAGAGCATTAACAAATGGAGGTGTTGACTATGCAATTGATTTAGCAGGGGTTATCCCGGCTATGAACACAGCATATCAAATTATTAGATATGGAGGATCAGTTATTACAGCAGGTTTATCTCCAATAAACACTCAATTTAGTTTTAACCACAGTGATCTAGTTGCTCAAGAAAAGTCAATATTAGGAAGTTACATGGGTTCGTGTGTTCCAGTTAGAGATGTCCCTAGATTTTTGAATTTATTTCAACAAGGACGTCTGCCAGTAGATAAATTAATTGATGGGAAAATAACATTTGATGGCTTAAATGAAGGTTTTGATAAGTTATCAAAGGGAGAGGTGGTTAGACAAATTTTAATGCCTAATGCCTAATTCAAAATTTCTTTAAATCATTTTCCAGTTTTTATAAAAAATACTTCTTGTTTTTTTTAATAAAAAACCCACCCCAGTTAAAATTGATTTCATAACATTATCAAAGTGTGAAGGTCTTATAATGTCAATGAATGCGCAATATCTCAAATTTTCTTCTTCGTTAAAACTTTGATGAATAAGAGTATCATCAAAAATAAATAATGGTTCATATTTCCATTTGTTTATTCTACCATCAGCTTCTATGTAAGAGCCTTCTTTTTTTACTTTATTAAAATTATACAAAATACGATAAGTCATTCTCAAAGGGCCAAAATGTCTTGATGTGGAGGTCTTTTGCCTAAATAAAGACACTCCAATTGTTTTTATATATTTATAATCATTATTAAACTCGTCTATGGACTCATCTAGTTTATAGCCATACCATTTATAAAATAACATTGTTCTGTTATCATTGTTTTCCTTAAATCTGTCAGTTATTTCTTTAGAATTCTTATCAAATAACGAAACAACAGCATTAATTTCGTCTTGGTGTCCTATTGGAAGATCCTCTATCTTAAAGGTGTGAAGATTTCTGAATGATAATAAATCAGCAAAAAGGTTTAAGGGAGATAAGATAAACGTTAAAAAGCCTTTACCTAAAAAATACTCCTTAATTAATTTCAAATTCATTGTTTTATGTCTTGAAACGTCAATTAAGCCGCACAAAAGCCAAATCGGAAAAATTGAAAAAATACCTATATTTATAAATAAAAAATATGAACTTATTATAACGGGTACAAGAAGTAACAATTTAAATATAATATCCATTAAATTTTCAAATCTTAAGTTCAAATGTATATATAATCTATAATTTAACTTAATATCTATCAACTTTTATTTAGACTGTTTGAGAAAAATGAATTTAATATTATATTGTAATAAAACTTTATTAGGGGAAAAAGATTATGCCTAGTTTTGATATAGTAAGTAAAATAGATATGCCTTCAGTTCAAAATGCGCTTGATGGTGTTAAAAAAGAGATAAATACTAGATATGATTTTAAAGGGAGCGTCTGTGAAGTTGAACAACAAGACGATAAGATTATAATTAAAGCAGACGACGATTTAAAAAGAAAACAGGTTGAAGAACTAATCATTACTCACTTAACCAGAAAAAAAATCGATGCAGGAGCATTAGAGTTTGAAAAACCAGAAGCTGCATCTGGAAATTCAATTAGGCAAGTTGTATTAATCAAACAGGGTGTTGACAGAGAAATTGCTCAAAAAATTGTTAAAGCTATTAAATCTTCAAAAAGTAAAACTCAAACATCTATACAAGGTGATGAGGTAAGAGTTTCAGGTAAAAAGAGAGACGATCTTCAAGCGGCAATAAAACTAATTAAAGAGTTAAATATTAAACATCCATTGCAATACGAGAATTTTAGAGATTAAAATTTTATTATTTCTGCTCTTTTGTCCCTTTTGCCCCAAGTAGACGCTTTAATTGAAGAATAAAATTTTAATAATTGGCTATTAAATAAAGCTGGTTCTTCCAAATTAATGGTATGGCCTGTTTTGGGGACAATCAACAAACCAGAAGTTTTGATAGTTCTCTTTAGAAACAAACCTACTTCAAGACACATATCATCTTCATCACCGTTTATTATTAACGTTGGAGCATCTATATCACTAATTTCTTTCTCTAATGCGTACAAATTAGGTCTTTTGTTTTGCACACCTAAAAGAGTGTTAGCAGAACCGATTGCATCATGTTTTATTAACTGATCATTAAATAACTGCCAACCTTTTGGATCTTTATTTTGAAATTGAACTCTGGATGGACCTAAAGCATATTCTGATCCTACTTTTGCCATACCCTTATTTAATATATTTTGAGCAGTATCAAGAGAAACATTTGAAAAATCAGCCTCTTTATTAAATGAAGTTTTTTCAATTGGAATTGCTCCATATCCGCAACCTGCTATTACTAAACTTGACACTCTGTCAGGAGCGTTGATACCTAAATGAAGAGTTGCAAAACCACCCATAGATAGACCTACAATATTCGCATTTTTTATATTTAAGTTATCCATCACACTTATTATATCGCGCCAAGCTCTTTCCTGGCTGTATTGTGTTTCATTTTGGGGAATTTCTGAAGGATGATAGCCTCTTGCACAATAAGTAATACATTTATTATATCTGGAAAAATAATTAACCTGTGGTTCCCAACTTCTGTAATCTCCTGCAAATTCATGAACAAATATAATAGGTTCCCCTTTGCCAACTGTTTCATAATATAATTTAACTTTATCATCAGTTTTAATAAATGACATTTGAAGCTCCTATCTATAACTTAAATAACATAATATTTAAAAATTTTACCAAATACAATTAGTTATAAAAATGGATACTTTTAATTTTTCAAGCTCAGATTTTAATGCAGTTTTAATTACGTTAAAACTAGCTCTTACAACTTGTTTTTTCTTAGCGTTAATTGGAACACCTTTGGCTTATTTTTTAGCGTTTAAGTCAAAAAGAGTTAAACCATTTTTAGAGTCAATTGTTACTTTACCATTAGTTTTACCGCCTACCGTAATTGGTTTTTATCTTATAGTTTTTTTTAGTCCAGACACAGCCTTAGGTAAATTTTTTATTTTACTAACAGGCGAACAGCTTATTTTTTCATTTTATGGACTTGTTTTAGCATCAATTATTTATTCCCTTCCTTTTTGGGTTCAACCCCTTCAATCATCATTAGAAAAAATAGGATATGATACTCTGAAAACCTCAGAAAGCTTGGGGGCAAGTAAATTTGATACGTTTATTAATGTTATAGTACCATTGTCTAAAAAAGGTTTCTTAACTTCCTTTATTATTTCATTTGCCCATACAATGGGAGAGTTTGGAATTGTTTTAATGGTGGGTGGGGGAATCCACGGAAAAACAAAAGTTATAGCCATCTCCATTTATGATCATGTTGAACAACTATCTTTTGGAAAAGCTCATTTTCTTGCAGGAGGTATGTTAATCTTATCATTTATAATTTTATTAACTTTATTTTATTCAAATAAAAGATCGATGGTGAAAGTTAAATAATGACTAGTTTATTTGTTAAAATAACAGGATACGTTGGAGATTTTTTCTTAGACTTTGAACATGAATTCAATACTAGTGGAATTACAGTTTTATATGGACGTAATGGATCAGGTAAAAGTACTATTATATCTGTCTTATCGGGATTTATAAATCATTTAGAAACCAAAATAGTATTAAATGATAAAAGTATAGAAAATACAAAAATATTTCCGCCACACAAAAGACCTTTTGGGACGATGTTCCAAAACCCTATATTATTTGAACATATGAGTGTGAATCAAAATCTTGATTATCCAATTAAAAGAAATAAGTTTTTAGATCAAACTTTATTATCCAAAGAAGAATTAATTCATTATCTTGAATTAGGATCTATGTTGAATAGGTATCCTCAAAATTTATCTGGTGGGGAAAAACTCAGAGTAGCTTTGGCGAGGACTATATTAAAACAATCAGATTATTTGCTTTTAGATGAGCCTATGTCTGATTTAGATATTAAAACTAAAGCTAGATTATTAAATTTTCTGAAAATGATTAATAAAAAATTTAAAATCCCGATTTTATATGTTTCGCATTCTATTGAAGAAATATCTCAAATTGCAGATGAAATTATTTTAATGAAAAATGGAAAAAAAATAATTTCTGGTAGTGTAGTAAAAATTTTGAATAGTAATTCTTTTCAAAAATTAATTGGAAAATTTGAATCAAGTTCTGTTTTGGAAGGTACTTTAATAAAAACTAATCAAATAATGAACATGACTACATTAGATGTAAATGGACAAACATTAATTGTACCAGGAAAACCAGGACTAATGGATAAAATTGTAAGGGTTAGAATAAGGTCGAGAGATATTATCGTTTCTCCTGTAAAAATTAATACACATATTACAGAAAACGAATTGGAGGGAATAATAACAAAGATCTATACTGAAAAAGATACTGCCTTTTCTGAGTTGGTAATTAAATTGATGAAGAGTAAAATTAAAAAAACATCACAGACACTTAGAGCTAGAATTACTACTTATAATTTAAATAAAATGAAAATAGCTGAAAACAAAAAAGTTTTTATTTATATAAGTTCTGTCTCTATAGATAGACAGGCATATCAATA
The DNA here is from genome assembly GCA_003283875.1 of SAR116 cluster bacterium AG-321-A13. Taxonomy (GTDB): domain Bacteria; phylum Pseudomonadota; class Alphaproteobacteria; order Puniceispirillales; family Marisalimonadaceae; genus Marisalimonas. The sequence goes on from QBXD01000013.1 coordinate 24,839, forward strand.
TTAATGGAAAGCTTTTAAATTCTTTCAATTATTATGGCACTACCCTGACCAACTCCGACACACATAGTACATAAAGCATATTTTTTACTTTTTTCTACTAACTCTTGCGTTGCTGTTAGAATTAATCTTGTTCCTGACATACCTAAAGGATGACCAAGCGCTATCGCTCCCCCATTAGGATTAACTCTTTCATCATCGTCTTGAACACCTAGAGATCGCAAACTTGCCAAACCCTGAGCAGCAAATGCTTCATTAATTTCAATTACACCCATATCCTCTATATTTAGTCTAGCAATTTTAAGTGCTTTTATAGAGGCTGGAACTGGACCAATACCCATATATGCTGGCTCAACTCCAGCACTTGCTGCTGAAATTATTCTGGCTTTAGGTGTTAAATGGTTTCGTTTTACACCAGCTTCACTGGCAATTATAATTGCAGCTGCACCGTCATTTACTCCACTTGCATTTCCTGCTGTAACGCTTCCATTTTGGCGAAACGGAGACGGTAGTGATGATAGTTTTTCAAGTGACGTACCTCTAGGGTGCTCATCATTATCAAAAATTATAGGTTCACCTTTCCTTTGAGGAATCTTAACTGAAGTTATTTCTTTAGCCAATCGACCACTGGAAATTGAATTAGCGGCTTTTTGTTGACTAGATAAGGCCATTTTGTCTTGGTCCTCTCTACTAATTTGATATTTTTCTGCAACATTTTCAGCAGTCTCAGGCATCGAATCTATTCCAAAGTTTTCCTTCATCTTTGGATTTACAAATCTCCATCCAATTGTAGTATCGTAAATTTCTGCGTTTCGTGAAAACGCTGAATTAGCTTTAGGCATAACAAAAGGTGCTCTACTCATACTTTCTGCTCCTCCTGCAATTGTCATATCAGCCTCATTTGATTTTATCATTCTAGATGCGCTGGAAATTGCTTCCATTCCTGAGGCACATAATCTGTTCAAGGTAATACCTGGAACAGAATGAGGTAAACCTGCGAGAAGAAGTGCCATCCTTGCAATATTTCGGTTATCTTCCCCAGCTTGATTGGCATTTCCATAAAAAACTTCTTCTAAATTTTCCCAATCAGTTTTGATTAATTTTTCTTTCAATGAGATCAATGGTAACGAAGCTAGGTCGTCTGTTCTAATAGAAGACAAACTTCCACCAAATTTTCCTATAGGAGTTCTTGTTCCTTCACATATAAAAGCTTCTGACATAAAATTTCTCCAAAATTTATTTTTATAAAAATTTTGTATAAATAGGAGTGTTAGTAGGTTCCCATTTTTCATATTTTTTCATTATAGATGAAAAATCATTACTATCAATTAATTCAAACAACCATCGCTTTAAAAAATTAAAATTTAATGAGTCAAACCATTTACTATCAACATTTCTAAATTGTCTTATAAATGGAAATATAGTGTAATCTATTAAACTTAGGTGAGAACAATTTAAAGCCTTATTTTTTTTTAACAAATCGTCTAAATACCATAGAAAGCCTAAATTTTTGTCTCTATGAAAATCTTTATCTACACTTTCAAATCTATTTGGGTATTTATATTTATCTAAGTTTGGTTTAAATTCATTTTCAAGATTTTCTAAAAGTTGATTTATTTGATTTTGTGAAAGCTGGCCATTAGCCAACCATTTTTGGGGGTCATTTTTATTTAATGCCCAATTAATTATATCTAGGCTTTCCTCTATAATTTTACCTGAAGTAGTAACTAAAACAGGGACAGTTCCTTTTAGAGACAAATTCAAAAACTCCAATGGTTTATCTTTTAACTCTATTTCTCTTATTTCTACAAAAATTTCTGAAACCTTAATCGCTAGTCTTGCCCTCATTGCATATGGACAACGTCTAAAAGAGTATAAAATAGGATATTTACTTTTTTTCATGATTTAATCTTAATTTAATTTTATTTAAGATTAAATTATTTTCTAATAATTAATTATATTAATTTATTTTTTTGGAGCTATATCAATATCTTCATGTATATCATCAGTTATATGGCCTTGTTTTGTGAGTTGGTAAACAGTATTCCACAATGAAGGAGGGTAATTTTGTCTAATGTTTTTTATCATATGAAGAATATGTTTTTCTTCAAAAATATTTTCCTTTTTAGACTTCCTTACTTTATCGAGTGGAAAGGGAACAATTTGTGCCATGAATATTTCTCCTATTATAAAAGAAGATTGCAAATAGCTTGCCGAGTTTAATTATTTAAAAAAATAATTTTAATCTTTTATTAATATTTGATGTATAAGATTAGGATTACTTATAAAGGTTAATTATGAGAGATAAAAATTATTTAAGATCAACCAAAATAGTAGCTACTGTCGGAACTGCTACTGACGATATTCAAAAAATCAAATCATTAATCAAAGCTGGAGTTAATGTTTTTCGTCTTAACTTTAGTCACGGTAATCATGGAGATCATCTTAAAAGAATTACTTATATACGTTCAGCTGAAAATGAACTTGGTTGTAATGTTGCGATTCTGGCAGACCTTCAAGGTCCAAAATTCAGAATAGGCAAAGTTAAGGAAAATATTAAAGTAATAAAAGGAAGTACTTATATTTTTGATAAGAAAGCTGAGATTGGGGATTTTAGTAGAGTAAATTTACAACATAATGAAATATATGGAAGTTTATCAATTGGCTCAAATATTCTAATGGATGATGGTAAACTTCGATTTAGAGTTAAAGATATTTCTAAAGATATAATAAAAACAGAAGTTATTGTTGGAGGATATATTAAAAGTAATAAAGGAGTAAACTTACCTGATGTAGTGTTAAATACAAGCCCACTAACTTCTAAAGATATTGAAGATCTTAAGTTCATTTTAAATCAAGAAATTGATTGGATAGCTCTTTCATTTGTTCAGAAATTAAGAGATGTAGAGGAGGTAAAAAAACATATTGAAGATAAAGCATGTATTATTGCTAAGATAGAAAAGCCATCAGCGCTTAAAGAATTAAATAAAATAATTGGAGCTTGTGATGGTATAATGGTTGCTAGGGGTGATCTAGGTGTTGAACTTCCTCCAGAGGAAGTTCCTGGAATACAAAAAGATATAATTCTTAAGTGTAGACAGGCTGGAAAACCTGTCATCGTAGCTACGCAAATGTTAGAGTCTATGATTGAGTCTCCTTCTCCAACTAGAGCAGAAGCTTCAGATGTTGCTACTGCTGTATTTGATGGTGCAGATGCAGTTATGCTTAGTGCGGAAACGGCTGTAGGCTTATTTCCAATAGAGACAGTTAAGATAATGGATAGAATAATATTTTCAGCTGAAAACCATATAAAAATGCATCCAGGTGATGGTCCACAAAATTTAAAAGTAGAAAATTATGTTTATAACGCAGTTTCTCGTTCTGCAGTTAGTTTAGCAGAGGCAGTAAATGCTCGGGCTGTAGTAGCTTTTACGGCATCTGGAAACACCGCCTTCAGAATGGCTAGAGAGCGACCAAATTTACTCCTAGTAGTTATGACTCCGGAAGTAAAAGTTAAGAGAAAGTTATCTCTTCTCTGGGGAGCTTATTCATTTTTTAGTAAAGTTCAGGGATATGAGGCAGCAATAAAAGAAGCAAGAGAGATAATTAAAATTGAAAAACTAGCCGAACAAGGTGATGCCATAGTTGTTGTTGCAGGTATGCCTTTTGGTGTTTCTGGTTCGACTAATTCAATTAGAGTGGTTGATATTTAATTAATTATTTTTTGCCAAGTCTTAATGATATCATTTTGTCAGGATTACTTGGAGGCTCTCCTATTGAAAGTTTTTCAACAGCTTCCATTCCAGAAATAACTTGCCCCCAAACAGTATATTGACCAGTCAAATGACTACAACCGTCAAAACAAATAAAAAATTGACTGTCACCGCTGTCAGGACTCATAGATCTGGCCATTCCAACTGTCCCGTATTTATACTCGTAATCAGAAAATTCAGCCTTCAAATTCTGACCCGACCCACCTGTACCAATACCGTCAGGATCGCCAGTTTGAGCCATAAAACCTTTTATAACTCTATGAAAAATTATACCATCATAAAATCCATCTTTTACTAATTCTTTTATCCTTTTGACGTGATTAGGAGCAATTTTAGGTAGTGTCTCAATTACAACTTTACCTTGAGATGTTTCAATAGTTATAAATTTACTTGAATTTGCTGAAGCTTTTTTTGTTGGCTTAACCATCGTTACACACATTACCCCTAATAAAATAATAATTAATTTTTTTAACATAATTCACTCACTTTAGTGGGTATTGTATAGGGCTAGATTATTTAAAATCAACATCTTTTTATACAAGCGCGTCGATTTGTTCGTCGGTTAAGTTCCCTGGAACAATAGTTATAGGAACTCTGCACTGGTTACTGCCCTTATTAATAATATAATTTATTAACGGACCAGGATTACCATGTTCAGTAGAAACTCCTAAAACTAAAACTCTAATGGCTTCTTCTTTGTCAATTAAATTAAATAATTCTTCGTGCGCAATTCCTTTTCTAACAAATGTTCGTGGTTTAGGTGCTCCTAACTTTTCACAATATTCACTGAGTTCATTAAGCAATTTTTTACTTGATTGTTCAGCTTCAGATTCCATAATTTCAGTAACGCCGCCCCACAATTGCCCTTCAATAGGTTCTATGCATCGGAAAAGTGCAATTTCGCCTCCAGCAGTAGCTGCTCTTCTTGCTGCATAGTATAGAGCTTGGTGCAATTCCTTAGTATCGTCAGCAACAACTAAAAATAAACGATTACTTGGTTTTAGGATTATAGATTTAGCTTTAATATTAATTTTTTTTGCCATCACTTCCTCATTAAACTTTTCTAAAAATTAGATTGGTACCCCAACCAACTAAAACAGCTAGTATAACAGCAAAAATGCCATACAATGTTGAGTAATTTTGGGCTATATTATATATTTCTGCGCTGACACCTGACTTTGAAACATTAATTGTATTTGATTCTTTTGATATAAGTTTACTGTTTCGATAATGCAATATTT
>QBXD01000014.1 GCA_003283875.1 SAR116 cluster bacterium AG-321-A13
TATCTCTCATTACTGACTGCGCTGCTACTTTTACTGTTTCAGGAGGATCTTGTATATTAAATAAGTATGCTCCAGCGTCAGCAATTTTCCAAAACACAATAAAGTCAATGTCAATATTATTTTCATCACCTGTAATCATTTTAGATTCATCTGGAACATCTCTTCTACTTGTAGCGGCGCCACCAAATGATCTATAACCTACTTCGATTCTATTGTCCCTAGTAACGTCAGGAGTCATAACTTTTTCGATTGGAGTTGGTAAATGATAATGTAAACCTGGAGGGGTTGTTCTTACCCATTCACCAAATCTCATAACTACACCTTGTTGTTGAGGATTAACTCTATATATCCCAGTCATTAGCCAAATTCCCAAAAGGATAAATAGTAATATACTAATTCCTTTACCGCCTCCAAAGCCAGTAGGCATCATTTTTTTTAACTTATCTTTACTTTCTTTAAGCATTTGGTCAACATCAGGAGGAGTGCCATTAGAATTAGGTTTTTTACCCCAAGGATTTTGATTTCCACCATTGCCCCAAGGGCCGGAACCGTTGTCATTGATATTATTAATTATCATAATTATAACTCCAGAAGCATTACAGCTAGTTAACAAGTTTGACAAAACTCATCTTTAAATTTGTATGGTTGATATTTGCACTGTAGTATAAAATTACAACCATTAGATAAAATTATTTCTGGACAAATAAAATGGATAATAAAAAATTAGATGAAATCATCACAATTCTGAGGTCTGTTGTTCTTCAAAATCAATCAAATAATATATATGATAGCAAGTGTGTTACTGGATTAAATTTTGAGAAAAATAAGATTCATTTTACCCTTGAACTTCTTCCTGAACAATTAAAAGGATCTCAGCAAATTAAAAACTTTATTCAAGAAAAATTATTGTTAATCAAAGAAGTTGAAAAAGTAGAAATTATATTGACTGCTCATAATATAAATAAAGAGAATAAAAGTTCACAAAATGCTCCTTTAAAACCTGCAGAATATATTATTGCAGTCGCAAGTGGTAAAGGCGGTGTAGGAAAGTCAACTACTGCAATTAATGTAGCTCTATCACTATTAAAATTAGAATATAATGTCGGTATTCTAGATGCTGATATTTATGGACCAAGCCTTCCAAAGTTGACAGGTATATCCAATAAGCCAAAAAGTAACGGAAAAAAAATAGTTCCACATAATGCATTTGGTTTACAAGCAATGTCCATTGGCTACTTAGTACCTGAAGACGCTGCAACAATTTGGCGAGGCCCTATGGTAATGAGCGCTGTCGAACAACTGCTGAGAGATGTAGATTGGCAAAATCTTGATATTTTAATAATAGATATGCCTCCTGGGACTGGAGATGCTCAATTAACACTTTCTCAAAGAGTAAAATTGGCAGGTGCAATTATTGTTTCTACTCCCCAAGATTTGTCGTTAATAGATGCTCGAAAAGGACTAAACATGTTTAAAAAAGTGAATGTTCCCATTTTAGGTATAATTGAAAATATGAGCTATTTCCAATGTACTAAGTGCGATACTAAACATGAAATTTTTGGAAATGGTGGAGCAAAAGCTGAAGCTCAAAAATTAGGTGTGCCTTTTTTAAATGAAATTCCTCTTGATATAAGCTTAAGAACATCATCTGATGATGGAAATCCAATTGTACATAAAGAACCAAAGAGCATTATTTCACAAAAATATATGGAGATTGGAACTCAAATAATAAAAACAATAGAACTAAGTGAAAGACCTAGTCCAAGAATTATTCAATAATTATCTTTAAATAATCCTACTATAATGCCAATAACTAAACTCAGGTGAATTACTAGTTGCTTCAAAATCTTCAAGTTTTGTTTTTTTCCAATCATTTTCTTTTAATCTTGGAAACTTCGACCCTGATACTGCACTAAAGTTTACCTTTGTCATTTCAATAGTATCACAATACTCTAATCCAATCTCATATATTTGGGCTCCACCAAATAAAAATATTTTATTTTGTATGGCTTTATTTCCCATTTTTTTATTGGCTTCGATCCAAATATTGGCCTCTGTGATAGCATTCTCGAAAGAATTTGCTACAATTGCCCCTTCTGCCTTCCAAGAAACAGATTTAGTCAAAACTATGCTTGCTCTTCCAGGTAAAGGCCTACCAATTGAGTCCCAAGTTTTTCTTCCCATTATCAAAGGTGTACCCATTGTGATTATTTTTAATCTTTTTAAATCACCAGGCAAATGCCAGAGTAAATCATTACCATCTCCAATAACTCTATTTTGATTCATAGCAACAATACAAACAATAGGATTTTTTAAATCTTTTTTTCTTATCATTTATACAGCTACCGGAGCAGAAATATGAGGATGAGGATCATAATTAATAATTTCAATATCTTCAAAAACAAAATCATTTATATTAGTATGTTTTTTCAAAAGCTTTATTTTTGGTTTATTTTTTATTGATCTTGACAACTGTTTTTTAGCTTGTTCAAAATGATTTTTATATAAATGAGCATCCCCCAAAGTATGCACAAAATCACCAACTGATATGTCACATACATTTGCTATCATATGCGTTAAAATTGCGTAAGATGCTATATTAAATGGAACACCAAGAAAAATATCTGCACTCCTCTGATATAACTGACAAGATAATTTATTGTCAGCTACATAAAATTGAAAAAGACAATGGCAAGGTGGCAATGCCATAGACCCTACATCTGATGGATTCCAAGCCGACACAATCATTCTTCTTGAATTTGGATTATTCTTAATCTCACTAATCACATCAAATAATTGGTCAAGCTTCCTTCCTTCAGGTGTACTCCATCTTCTCCATTGTTTACCATATACAGGTCCAAGATCCCCATTTTCGTCAGCCCACTCATCCCATATCGACACATTGTTGTCTTTTAAATAAGATATATTTGTATCACCTCTTATAAACCATAAAAGTTCATGTATAATTGACCTCAAATGCAGTTTTTTTGTAGTCAGCAAAGGAAATCCTTTGTTCAAATCAAAACGCATTTGCCAACCAAAAACAGATTTGGTACCTGTTCCAGTTCTATCTTCCTTTACATTTCCGTGTTTTAATACGTAGTCTAACAAATCTAAATATTGCTTCATTCAAATATCTCAACCTATAATATTTTAAAACTTTCTTAATGTGGTCTTTAATAAAAAAAATAAATAATGTATACTAAAAAAGTCATTTTAATGACTATAGTGATAAACATTTTTTAGAATAAGCTTAGCGGACCCGGGGGCGGTACCCGGCGCCTCCACCAAATATATATGGGGGCGAAATAGGATCGACGCATGTAGTAAAAATCAAACTTTCACTCGGTATTGTACCACCGTTATCGGACTACTTTAATAGTTGCAAATGACAACTATGCTCCGGTAGCTGCAGCAGCGTAAGCAGCCAAAGCAACCGAAACTTAGTCCAATTCTATAGCTAGAATTGGCGGGGTTTCAGTTTACCTGGCAACAGAAAAACTTGGGTGGCGAGAAGTTTACTTCTCGCCATTTTATCCGATTAATTTCCAAATTTATCTTGAAAAAGTTACCTTTAGAAATGTAGAATACATAAAAAAAGTTTTGGGATATATATCAGTGAATAATAACGATGATGGTACACTAAACATTAAGGGTTTTGATTATGATGATTTAGTAGAAGAAAGTCTTAAAAATGTAGTTAAGAAAGTATTAAAAATTACAGCTGAATCTGGTCTTAAAGGAAACAGTCATTTTTTTATTTCTTTTAATGGAAATGATAATGAAGTTATTGTCCCAGACGAATTAAAGAGTTCTGACAGCTCTGAAATTAAGATAATTATTCAACATCAGTTTTGGGATTTAAAAGCAACTGACGAACATTTTGAGGTGACTTTATCTTTTAATGGTCAAAAGAAAAATATTTATGTTCCTTATAAAGCAATAACATCTTTTACGGATCCTTCAGTAGGATTTGGTCTACAATTTAAAGTTGAAGAAAAAAAAGTAATCCCTAATGAAGAAAAAAAAGATGAAAATAGTCTATTAGAAAATAAAAAAGACCAAACAAAACAGACAAATGAAACTGAATCTGGAGAAATTATTTCTCTTAATGAGTTCAGAGATAAAAAATAAATGTTATTATCTGAAATAGGAGATTTTTTTGAGCGAATTTAATTATTCACCAATGTTTCCACTATTAAAAGACCATACTGAATATATAAAGATATCAGATTCTTATGTTAAAACCTCTCTAATAAATGATATTGAAATTTTAACAGTAGACCCTAAAGCTCTAACTTTACTTTCCCAAAGAGCTTTTAAAGACGTGTCTCACTTATTAAGAAAATCACATTTGCAGCAACTTAGAGATATACTTGAAGATAAAGATGCGTCTGAAAATGATCAATTTGTTGCCCTAACGATGTTAAAGAATGCAAACATATCTTCATCAGGCGTGCTACCTATGTGTCAAGATACTGGTACAGCTATTATTTTAGGCTATAAAGGTGAAAAAGTTTTTACGAATACAGATGATGGAAAATATTTATCATTAGGTGTTTATAATACTTATCAAGAAAATAATTTACGCTTTTCTCAATTAGCACCTTTGTCAATGTTTGATGAAAAAAATACGGCTAACAACTTACCTGCCGAGATTAGTTTATTTGCTTCAGAAGGACAAGAATATAAATTTGCATTTGTTCAAAAAGGTGGGGGATCTGCTAATAAAAGTTTTTTATTTCAAGCAACACCCGCAACCTTAAATTATGAAAATTTAAAAAAATTTCTATATGAAAAAATTATTTCTTTAGGCACTGCTGCTTGCCCACCCTATCATTTATCTATTGTTATTGGAGGGACATCGGCTGAACTAAATTTAAAAACAGTTAAACTTGGTTCTATGAGGTATTTAGATAATTTACCAAATCAAGGTGATTTTAAATCTGGTCATGCATATAGAGACCATAAATGGGAAAAAATAATATTAAATTTAACACGTGAAATGGGTATAGGTGCACAATTTGGAGGTAAATATTTTTGTCATGATGTAAGGGTTATTAGACTTCCAAGACACGGAGCATCTCTTCCAATAGGTATTGGAGTTTCTTGTTCAGCTGATAGACAAATATTAGGTAAAATTAACAAGCATGGAATTTTCTTAGAAAAGTTAGAGACTGACCCTAGTCAATTCATGCCTGATACTGACATTTGTGATGTTTCTGAAGAAGTTACAAACATTGATTTAAAACAGCCTATGAAAAATATTTTGAAACAACTAGATGAGTGTGAAGTGAAAAAAAGAGTAAGTCTTACTGGCCCACTTATCGTTGCGAGAGACATAGCTCACGCAAAACTACTTGACAGACTTAAAAATGATGGATCTTTACCTGATTATATTAAAGATCATCCTGTATATTATGCGGGCCCAGCTAAAACACCTAAGGGAATGGCTTCTGGCTCTTTTGGACCAACTACTGCTGGAAGAATGGATGGATATGTTGATGAATTTCAAAAAAATGGTGGCTCAATGGTTATGCTAGCAAAAGGGAATAGATCCTCACAGGTAAGAGATGCTTGTCATAAATATGGTGGGTTTTATCTTGGTACTATTGGAGGAACTGCAGCCAAAGTTGCTCTTGATTGCATAAAGAAGATAGAAGTATTAGAATATCCGGAATTAGGTATGGAAGCCGTATGGAAGATTGAAGTTGAGAAATTCCCTGCATTTGTAGTCATAGATAATAAAGGAAATGATTTTTTTAGAATTTAAAAAATATAATTTTATGTAGTCATATTTTTCATTATTGAATAAAGGTCAGATTTACCTTCAAATCCAATACCCTCAATTTCTGGTAAAGTAACAATACTATTTTCAACTTTTACTCCATCAGGAAAACCACCATAGGGTTGGAAAAGGTCAGGGTAACTTTCATTACCTCCTAAGCCTAAACCAGCCGCTATTGCTAAGGACATTTGATGACCACCATGTGGAATACATCTTGAAATGTCCCAATTATATTCTTGAAGCATTTTAATTATTTTCAAGTACTCAACTAATCCATAACTTAGTGCACAGTCAAATTGCAGCCAGTCTTTTTCTTTTCTCATTCCAGCATATCGGATTAGGTTTCTAGCATCATAAACAGAAAATAAATTTTCACCCGTGGCTAATGAGCCTGAATAAAAATTTCCTAACTGTTTATGAAGCTCAAAATCTAATGGGTCTCCAGGTTCCTCGTACCAAAACAAGTCGTAGTTTGAAAGTACTTTTCCATACTTAATTGCTGTTTGAAGATCAAATTTTCCATTAGCATCAACTGCAAGTTTGTCATTGGGGCCTAAAATTTTTAAAACTGCTTCTATCCTTGCACAATCCTCAGACAAAGATGCACCACCGATTTTCTTTTTAACGACTGAGTAACCAAGATCTAGATATTTTTTTATCTCATCAGTTAAACCTTGTATACCTTGATCAGGCCAGTAATATCCACCAGCGGCATAAACAAATACTTTTCTATTGACTGTTCCATTTCCATACCTTTCAGCAAGCATCTGAAATAATGGTTTTTTTTCAATTTTAGAAACAAGGTCCCAAATTGCCATATCTATTGTTCCAACAGCAACTGAACGCTCTCCATGACCACCAGGTTTTTCATTTTTCATCATAATATCCCATATTTTTATAGGATCGAAATTAGTTTCTTCCTCATTTAATATTTCTTTAGGATTAGCTTCTAGTAGGCGTGGAACAAACCTTTCTCTAATGAGATGCCCTTGACCATATCTTCCGTTAGAGTTAAAACCATATCCAATTAAAGGTTTACCATTTCTTTTAATATCAGAACAAACAGCTACTAGACTTATTGTCATTTTAGAAAAATCAATATATGCATTCTTTATGTTAGAACTAATTGATTTAGTTTCTTCTATAACTTTTGTTAACTTCATCATTTAATCCTTAATTAAAGAATTGAATTGTAGAAGAGTTATAAAAGTTTAAAGTAATTAAAAAAAATATGTAATAATAAAGATTGATTAACCTTGACGAGCTTTGAATCTAGGATTTCTTTTATTTATTACGTACAAACGACCCCTACGTTTAACAATTTGACAGTTTCTATCTCGTACTTTTAATGTTTTTAAAGAACTTACAACTTTCATAATATGCACCATCAATAATTATCATTTCTAAATATATTACGAAACATATTAGGTCAAGGCGTATTATAGAAAACAAAGTGGTTTATTTAAATTTTATTCCACAACCACCTAAGCCACAATACCCATTTGGATTCTTATGTAAGTATTGTTGATGATAAATTTCAGCAAAATAATATTCTATATCACTCTTTATTTCTGTGGTAATATTTTTTAAACCTTCTATATTCAGTAAATCTTGAAATTCTGCCATTGTATTTTTAACTTCAACCAAATCCTCTTTATTTTTGATAAAAATTGCAGATCTATACTGTGTACCTATATCATTACCTTGTCTCATTCCTTGAGTTGGGTCATGTCCTTCCCAAAAATAGATTAAAACTTTTTTTATGCTTATTTTACTTGGATCATATACTACTCTTACTACCTCGGTATGACCAGTTAAACCACTGCATACCTCTTCATAGGTTGGATTTTTAGTATGACCACCGGCATAACCTACTGATGTGTGATATACTCCTTGAAGATTCCAAAAAATTTTTTCAGCCCCCCAAAAACAACCCATGCCAAGAACAATTTCACAGAACCCTTTTGGAACATGCATAAGGTCACGTCCATTTATCTCATGGGATAATTTGTCAATGAGTGGGTTATCTCTCCCTACAAGCGCGTTACTCTTATCTATTACCTCATTTTTATATTTAGAAAAAAACATACAACCCTCTTTTTTGAATGTTTATATTATTGATATCATATTTTACTTAAACCATAACTTGACCAATTCTATATGGCAATATAATCAGAATATTAAAATAATTTAGGTTTATTTAGTATGAATGACGATGTTTATGGAATAAAAAAATGGGGCAATGACATTCTTGAAATACTTGAGAATGGAAATATTGGGCTAAAAAATCCATTTAATCCAGATAATTCTCCAGCGGACTTGATCAAAATTATCAAAAGTCTAAATGAAAGAGGTATAAGTTGCCCAGTTTTATTGAGAGTTACAGATTACTTAGCATTTAGAATAAAACAAATTAACAACTCTTTTTTTAGAGCAATTAGAGAAATAAGATACAAGGGTGAATATAAAGGTGTTTTTCCCGTAAAAGTAAATCAACAAGCTCAAGTAATTGATAGAATAGTTGAGTTCGGTAAAGAATTTGATTTTGGTTTAGAAGTTGGTTCCAAACCAGAATTATTAATAGCCTTAGCGCATGATCTATCAGCCAACTCTACAATAATTTGCAATGGAATAAAGGATAGAGAATTTATTCATCTTGCAATTTTATCGATAAAAATTGGTTTTAAGACTATTTTAGTTTTAGAAAGCCCAAGAGAACTTGATCTTATAATTAAAATTTCAAAAGAACTAAACGTCCGTCCATTGCTTGGAATTAGAGTAAAATTAACTAATAAAGTTAGCGGTAATTGGTCACAGTCAAGTGGCGATCGAAGTGCATTTGGATTATCTGTTGAACAAGTTATGGAAGTTATAAATAAGTTAAAAATATATGATTACCTTGATTGCTTAATTTTACAACATTCACACCTTGGAAGTCAGATACCAGATATAAACGAGATAAGAAAAGCAACTCAAGAAGCATGTAGATTTTTTTCTGAAATGAGTAAACTTGGTGCGCCATTAACCTATTTGGATCTTGGTGGAGGTTTAGGAGTGGATTATACGGGAGAACAAAAATCTGCTTTTAATTCTATAAATTATTCCCTAGATGAATATTGTACAAATATAGTAGAGACAGTTAAATATGAACTTGAACAATCCAAAATAGCTCACCCAACAATAATAACTGAATCTGGCAGAGCTTGTATAGCGTCTAGCTCAATGCTTATTTTCAATATTTTAGAAACAACTAACTTTGATAGTAAAAAAACTCAAACAATCAATGAAGAGGATCATCCTTTACTAAAAAATATGATTCAAATTCCTGAATATCTAGGTTTAGAAAGAGCACAAGAATGTTTGAATGATCTAAACTATTATAGAGATGAGATAAGAGCCCTCTTCAGAAGTGGTCAAATCGATCTACCTAATATGGCTAAGACCGAGGAAACCTATTTATATGTTATAAACAAAATTAAGACGGTCCTATCTTCATCAACAGAAATAACCGAAGAACTTCAAGATTCAATTGATAATATGGCAGATATTTATCACGGTAACTTTTCATTATTCCAAAGTCTTCCAGATGTTTGGGCTATAGATCAAATTCATCCAATAGCACCAATACAAAAACATCATAAATATCCTGACAGAAGAGTTATTTTAAATGACATTACTTGTGACAGCGACGGCATTATAAATAAATTTGTTCTGAAAGATGGTGTTTCAAACACTTTACCACTTCACAGTATTAAAGATAATGAAGATTATTTTTTAGGTGTTTTTTATATAGGCGCATATCAAGAAACTTTAGGTGACCTCCATAATTTATTTGGTGATACAAATGTAGTTACAATAAAATTAAAAGAAAATGGTAATTATCAGCTATTGCATGAACAAGAAGGTGACACTATTTCTGAAGTATTATCATATGTCGAGTATGAACCTAAAGATATTATAAACAGATTTAAGCGTATAGTGGAAGATGCTGTTCGAAGTAGAGACTTATCCTTAACTGAGAGGAAGCAATTGATTCAATCTTTTAAAGAATCAATATCTGGTTACACCTATTTTGAAAAATAATAAATTGATAAAATTTTAGGAGATTTTAATGCAAAGTGTTTTAGTTATTGGTGCAGGCGGTGTAAGTAATGTGACCATTCACAAAATGGCAGGACTTTCAAAAGTTTTTACTAACATAATTTTAGCCAGTAGAACTTTGGATAAATGCTTAAAAATTAAAAACAGTGTAAAAACAAAATATAACGTCAATATCACAATTATAGAGTTAGATGCTGATAATGTTAATGAAACTGTCTCTGTAATCAACAAATTCAAACCCTTTTTAGTTGTCAATCTAGCACTTCCTTATCAAGATCTTTATATAATGGATGCTTGTCTTATTACAAAAACACATTATTTGGACACTGCCAATTATGAGCCAAAAGATGAAGCAAAATTTGAATATAAGTGGCAATGGGATTATATGAAAAGTTTTGAAGAAAAAGGTATTATGGCTCTATTAGGATCTGGCTTTGATCCTGGCGTAACAAACGTTTTTACTGCTTATACGAAAAAACATTATCTTGATTGCATAGATAGTTTAGACATTCTAGACTGCAATGATGGAGATCATGGCCATCCATTTGCTACAAACTTTAATCCCGAAATCAATATTAGAGAAGTTACATCTAATAGTAAATACTGGGAAGATAAACAATGGAAAATTGGTCCTGCCCTAAAAAATAAAATATCATTTAATTTTCCTGAAATTGGTCATAAGAATATGTATCTGATGTATCACGAAGAATTAGAGAGTCTTATCAAACATTTTCCAGAAATAAAAAGAGCCAGGTTTTGGATGACTTTTGGCGACAACTATTTAAAGCATCTTGAAGTACTTGAAAATATTGGAATGACATCAATTGTGCCAGTATATTATAATGGAGTAGAAATAGTTCCATTACAATTTTTAAAAACCATTCTTCCAGATCCTGGTAGTCTTGGAAAAACAACAAAGGGCAAAACATGTATTGGTACTATTATTACTGGTAAAAAAAATAATATAGAAAAAACATTTTATACTTATAACATATGTAATCACGAAGATTGCTACGATGAAATTGGAAGTCAAGCAATATCATACACGACAGGTGTTCCTGCAATGATTGGATCACTGTTGGTGCTACAAAAAAAATGGTTTAGACCTGGTGTATGGAATATAGAACAGTTTAACCCAGATCCATTTATGGAACTTCTTAATCAACATGGGTTACCCACTAAAACTATTCAATTAGACGATAGCCTGAATTTTTAGAGTTTAAGATGTTACAAACAATGGGTGGAAACCCTAAAAATTTTAATAAACTTGATTTGAAAAGATTACCAAGTCCATGCTTTGTAATAGACAAAATAGCATTACAAAATAACTTGGAAATTTTATTTAAACTTAAAAAAGAAACAAACATAAAAATTCTAATTGCTTTGAAAGCTTTTTCAACTTTTTCACTTGCAGACTTAATATCAGAATACTTAGATGGTTCATGTTGTTCAGGTTTATATGAAGCAAAGTTGGCAAATAAATATTTTAAAGGGGAAATCAGCACTTATTCACCTGCATTTAAAAAAGATGAATTTGATGAAATTTCTAAAATATCTGACCATATTATTTTTAATTCATTTAACCAAATCAATACTTTTTATGATATTTCTAAAAAATTTAATAATGAAGTTGGGATAAGAATTAACCCACTCTATTCAGAAGTTGGAATTAATAAGTATAGTTCTGCGGGAATTAGTTCTCGTTTAGGTGTGCATTTGAAAGATTTAATTAATTACGATATAGACAAAATTGATGGAGTTCATTTTCATTCATTATGCGAACAAAACTTTAAACCCTTAGAAAATACATGGAACGAATTAAAAAATTCACTAACACCTATAATCACCAATTTAAAATGGATAAATCTAGGTGGTGGACATCATATCACAAGAAAAGATTATCAGCTTAATGAACTAAAATATTTTTTGAAAAAAGTTTCTAATGAGACAAATTGCCAAATATATATTGAACCTGGAGAAGCAGTGGTTTTAGATAGTGGTATTTTAGTTGGAGAAATACTCGATTTTTTTAAACCTAGCAATCCACTATCTCCAAATATTGCGATTACAGATATAAGTGCCACATCACACATTCCAGACGTAATTGAAGCACCATACAGACCTGCCCTTCTTAACGAACCAGATAATGGACATAAAATTGTTTTGGGAGGACCTAGTTGTCTGGCTGGTGATATAATTGGTGAGTATAATTTTACTGATATTCCCAAAATAGGAGAAAGGGTAGCCCTACTAGATCAAGCACATTATACTATGGTAAAAACTAGTTATTTTAATGGTGTAAAATTGCCATCTATAGCAATATGGGACAGTAAAACAAACGATTTAGAAATTGTTAAAAGCTTTTCATTTAAAGACTTTGAAAATAGATTGTCATAAGAGCTTATTAATCATGAATAATAAAAACAATCACTTTTTAAATTCAGAGCTTTCTATAGAAGAAAAAAATAAAGATAAAGCTAAATTTCATATTGTGCCAGTCCCATTAGAAAAAACAGTGTCTTATGGTAAAGGTACCTCTAAGGGGCCTCAAGCCATTATTAGAGCAAGTAATGAATTAGAACGGTATACTGGTAAAAGCATACCATGCATCCACGGGATACACACACATCCATATTTAAATTGCAATAAACCATTAAAAGTAATTATGAATAATATTGAAAATATTACTAAAAAAATAAGCAAGCAAAACAAAATACCCGTCACATTAGGCGGCGAACACGGTATTACTTATGGCGCAGTTAACGGTATTTTCAAAGGGTTAGATTTACATAACAAAGATGATATTGGAATAATACAAATTGATGCCCATGCTGATTTGAGACAAAATTATGAGAATGAAGTACATTCACACGCTAGCGTAATGTATCTTCTTGGTAACGAAAAATATAAAATTGTACAATTGGGAGTGCGTGCTTTAAGTGAAGAAGAAGTTAAAAATAGAAAAATTTTCAAAGTTTTATTTTGGGACGCGCAAGATATTTATTATAAAGAGAAATTTAAATTACCTTTGAGTTTTCCAAAAAAAGTATATGTGTCATTTGATGTAGATGGATTAGATCCCTCTGTTATGCCAGCAACAGGCACCCCTGTTCCAGGAGGTTTAGGATATTATGAAAGTCTAAATTTAATTAAAGAACTTATTAAAGGCCGAGAAGTTATAGGATTTGACGTTGTCGAGTTCTCTCCAATAAAAAATTTTATTGCTTATGATTTTACAGTAGCATCTCTGGTATATAAAATAATGGAATTAATTAATCTTAATAACTAAAAATCATTGATTTTGCATCCATTTTTCAGCATCTAGAGCGGCTATACAACCCATACCTGCAGCTGTTACTGCTTGTCGATAAATTTTGTCAACACAATCACCTGCTGCAAAAACACCTTCGATATTTGTTATAGATGTTCCAGGTTTTTGAGCAACAATATAACCTTCTTTATCCATTTCAAGAACTCCTTTAAATGGTTCAGTTGAAGGACTGTGTCCAATAGCGATAAAAATACCTTCAACTTTAATCATCTCAGTTTTGTCTGAATTTTTATTCTTTATTTCTAATGAATTAACTCCCTTTTCGTCTCCTAATATTTCACTTACAATATTATTCCAAATTACATTTATATTCTCCTTTGCAAAAAGTCTTTCTTGCAAAATTTTTTCTGCTCTTAGTTCATCTCGTCTATGAATTAATGTTACCTTTGAACAAATATTGGATAAATATAAAGCCTCTTCAACAGCTGTATTACCACCCCCAATAACAGCAACTTCTTTGTTTCTGTAGAAAAATCCATCACATGTAGCACATGCAGATACTCCTTTTCCATTAAATTTATATTCACTTTCAAGACCTAACCACTTAGCTTGAGCACCCGTAGCTATGATAACTGTATTTGCAGACAATATGCTTTTAGAGTCTAATGAAATAGTTTTACTATCTTTTTTAAAGTCAACATGAACAACTACATCATTTATTATCCGCGCTCCAACATTTAAGGCTTGTGATCTCATTTGTTCCATCATCCAAGGCCCTTGAACGACATCAGCATAGCCAGGATAGTTTTCTACATCAGTCGTAATTGTTAATTGACCCCCAGGTTGGATTCCTTCTATAACTAAAGGTTTCAAATTTGCCCTAGCGGCATAAATAGCTGCGGTAAGCCCTGCAGCACCAGAACCAATTATAACAACTTTTTCCATTTGATTTTTCATCCCAAAACTCTTTGTCCTTTAAAAACTATTGTTCTTTTACCATTCAAAAAGACTCTATTTTCCGAATGAGCTTTTAACGCTCTATAGAGAACTCTCGCTTCTATATCCCTTCCCATTGAAACTAAATCATTAGGCATCATTTCATGGTCAACCTCTTGTGTATCCTGTTCAATTATAGGTCCTTCGTCTAATTCTTTTGTAACGTAATGAGCTGTCGCACCAATAACTTTAACACCTCTTTCATAGGCCTGATGATACGGTTTTGCACCTTTAAAACTAGGCAAAAAACTATGGTGAATATTTATAATCTTTCCTTCAAATTCATTTGTAAAATCTTCAGAAAGTACTTGCATATACCTTGCTAGCACTATTAATTGTATGTCATTATTATATATGATTTGTTTAATCTTGACTTCTTGATTTTCTTTATTTGTCTTGTTAATAGGCAAAAAATAAAAAGGTATTTTAGAAAATCTGGCAATATCTTCAGCAATTTTATGATTTGAAATAATTGCTTTAACATTTAAATTAAGTGATTTGCTTCTTATTCGAAAAAGAAGATCATTTAAGCAGTGGTCAAATTTCGAAACCATCATTATCGTATTCATAGAACTTTCAATTTCACCTAAGAAAAATTCTGCATTTAATTCCTTTGATAACAAATTTAAATTATACTCTAATTTTGCCAATATATTTGGATCATGAAGTGTAAAACTTTGCCTAATGAAAAAATTTCCATTCTGGTGGTCTGTAAATTGTTTAGACTCAACAATATTACATCTAGAATTTGCTAGTAAAGTAGAAATTTTTGAAACAATTCCTATTTGATCCCTACAGGATAATTTTAATATATGTGTTTCAATTTTGTTTATCATGATTACCTAATACATTTTTTATAAATTTGAAACAACATGAGATAACTAATATTTAAGAAAATTTTTTGAAACTTCATAAAATTCATCAGGGTTTTCAATATGTAAAAAATGTCCTGCATTTTCAATTTTGTGAAATAAAACGTTTGAAAAAAAATTTTTAAAAATTTGAAAATGATTTTCATTAACATAATCACTTTTTTGTCCATAAATACATAAAGTTCTTTTATCAACATTTTTATTTTCATCAATTTTAGGAAATGATCGTAAATCATTCATTGCTTTTTTTATTGCAGTCAGATTTATTGTCCATTTGTATTTTCTATCATTAAGTTTTATGTTTTGTAACAAGAAAGACCTTAAAAATTTTGGTTCGATTTCGTTTGATAGTAATTCATCAGCATGATTTCTATTTCGAACTAAATTTAGATCTAAATTAAACAATGCATTAATTATATCTTGATTATCCTTGGGATAATTAATTGGAGCAATATCAGCTATAATTAATTTATTTATGTAGTGTGGTCTTAATAAAGTAATTAACATTGCTAATTTACCACCCATAGAGTGACCTAACAAATTGGTTTTATCTATATCTAGATAATTAAATAAATGAAAAATATCTTCCATCATTAGATTATAGGACATATTTTCCTTAAAAATATTCCCGCCATGATTTCTTAAGTCAACTGTAAAAACTAACATTTCTTCATTATGACTTATCTTTTTTGCAAAAGATTGCCAATTTTTTCCTCTTCCATAAAGTCCATGAAAAATAAAAAGTGTATTATTCTCCTCTGCAATTAACAATTTAATATTATTGTTATACTCTTTTATTTTCCCATTTTGGTATATTTCGAAATTGATCACATTAATAGCTTTTGAAATGGTTAAATTAGAATTTAAAATTATTAGAATTCTGTCGTAAAGTATATGTGATTTTATGAAAACTGGATAGATTTTAAAATGGGTCAAATAGTTAAACTAAACTTCTCAAATGTAAATAATAATAGGAATATCATTTATGAATATAAAGTTTATGAACAAAAATTAATAAGGATTAGGGACGATATAGAAGATTATCTTTGTCAAGCGTCTGTTAATGAAAAAGATGAACTTGCCGTAGCCTTAGCAGCTGGAAGATTCGCTGCTATGAAGCTTGCCCAATTAACTGGAGAAGCAGATACAAAAGAATTTTTTCAAGACTGTATTAAAACAACCTTGAGTAATTGATATACAAGCTTATTTAAATTATTCAAGATATCCTAGTTATGCTTCCTGATACTTCTGCACCGAGATCTATGGAAAGAGCATTAGTTTTCAAATTACCTTCAATTTTAGCACTACTAGCCACATTCAAAGTATTAGCTGCTACCTCACCTTTTACTAGACCACCCAAAGTAACTTTATCAGCAATTAGATTACCGTCGAATATACTATTAGCCTCTAATAGAACATCTTTAGCCCTTAATTCTCCCTTAAACCTACCAGCGACAACAACTGAAGACCCCGCGGAATCAAGGTTACCCTCCATAACTAATTCTTCTGATATGTATGTAACTTCACTCATAATAAATCCCTATAAATTTTTCAATTAATTTTACTAAGATTGCTCTACCTGAGAATCTTCTTCATTCACTTGTTTTTCCTCTACATTATTTGTTTCAGCTTCGTTCCAATTATGGACAACCCTACAATTTAAAGCTGCTCCTCTATCCATTTGTAAAGATTTATAATGTACTTCGCCACTTATGCGTGATGTTTCTGTAAGCCAAACACTATCAGCTTGCATTTTACCCTCATATTCTCCAGCAATAACGACTAGCTCAGAATCCACAGAACCAAGAAACTTACCAGAAGATCCAATTGTAACCTTTTCAGTTGTCAAGTCAGCTTCAACGTATCCATTAATTTCTATAGATCTGGCGTTAGATATTTTTCCACTAAAGCGAGCCCCTGCTCCTAATATTGCTTGTTTGTTAGCCATAAATAATCTCCCTTAGTTTTTACTTTTTCTTTTACCAATTTGAGCTTCAACTACAGCTCCTTCTTCAATAGAAATATTTTCATAAAAAACTTCACCAGAAATTTTGCCAGTAGATTTTATTGAAATAACATCTCCTGATACTTGCCCATCGCATTTTCCTGAAATGGTAACTACATCAGCATCTATATTGCCTTTTAATATACCAGTATCTTCAACAGATAAACTGTGACACTTTATATCTCCTACGACTGATCCCAATAAGACTAAACCACCATCAGCAGAAATCTTACCTTTTATTTTCATATCTTTTGAAATAACTGATTTATCAGTTTCAGTATCGTTTGTTTTTCCTAGCATTATGGAAATCCTTTTGCTAATTGATTTTAAAAATTAGTCCTTTTATTTACTATTATTAAAATAATAATACTACAAATAATATTAAAACAAAAAATTTATTTAAAAAGTATTTATTTGGTATGAATGATGCAATTAACTTGCCATAATAATAAATTTAATTAAAAAATTCAGAGTAACATACAATGGCAGAAGAAATTATAGATTTAAGAGATCGCATAGAACAAATGCGTATACAGATAGAAAATGAGGCTGTAGAACAAATTTCTAAAGATGAACACTTAGAAATTCATCAACAAACTAGTAATTCAAATATTTCTTTGTCTATGGAAAATAAAAAAAGTTTTGCGAATCAAAATCGTAATATACAAAACGAATCCAATCATTTTGACATTAATGAAACAAAAATTAATAATTCAAACATTAAAAGTGAAACTTTTCCTGCAGTAAGTTTATCAGTGAAAAATCCTGTTTCTAGTAAGGTATTAATTTTTATGGTTTCATTACAAATTTTGTCAAATATCGGGATTTTGTATTTTTTGTATTTGGGTATGGAGTAGTTAGTGGTCAATACCACATTTAATAAATTTGGTAAAAAACTTCCTCCTGTTAAGACTGGTCAACGTTTTGGAGAAGAAGTAAAAAAAGATAAAAAAGTAGGGCTATTTTCTGAAAGACGTTTTTTAATTTTTACTAAAAAAGGTCCTATTGAAATTGCTTTTAAACCAGTTCACTATACTAGTGTATTAATAACTACCATTATTGGTCTGACCAGCATAATTTATTGGTCTGCAAAAGGTATTTATTCTGCTATAGATGTAGCAAAAAAAAACGATATAATTACTGAAGCTTCAGCAAACATCAATGTCTCAATAGAAAATGATTCAGATACTAACGTGAATTTTAATGTTGAAGATCAATCGAATATAACACTTCCAATTCTAAAAAAAACAAAAGTAGATGTTGACAATGTTGATGTTTATAAAGCTATCAAGAGAGAAAATTTCAATCAAAAAACAATCATTCAAGAAAATTTCCTAGAAAAAAAGATAGAATTAAAAGAAACAACAAAAAATATTGATCAGGAATTAAAAGATAATGTTATTTTCAATTCGACCACAATTATTGCTAATAATAACCAAGCTTTAGATTTATTTGACAAAACATCTCGAAATCAAGACATCCCATACAAAGCAATAAATCAATTGTCCATTGACAGCAATATCTCAATCTCCGAGAGTTACAAATCTGATCCATATGAAAAGAAACAATATCCTAAACCACCTAAACTTAGTGATAAGGTAAAAAGTTTACGTTTTATTGCTTCTGTTGATAATGAACTTATTCAAATGGAAAATGTATTTAAATCAATAAAGGTTGAGCTAAAAAACGAAGATTTAGTAAGTGTTAACTCAATTATTAAAGATAATAAATCAATAGATCCTGATAGTGATAATTTTTTTAGAACCCTAAAAACTCGCCTTAACCTTCTTGCAATTTATAAAGATGCCCTTCAAGATATACCTCTTAAACCTCCAATGGAACATTACTACGTTTCTAGTCCGTATGGACCAAGAAAACATCCTGTTACGGGCAAATATCGAATGCATCATGGCATTGATTTGGCTGGTACTTGGCAAGAAAATATTTCTGTTTCAGCAGATGGAATAGTTGTTTTTGCTGGTTATCATGGTTCCTTTGGAAAAGTAGTCCGTATCAAACATAATTATGGTATAATGACAACATATGGACATTTAGCCAAAATTAGCGTTAGAAGCGGAGATATAGTAAATGAAGGACAAGTTATAGGTAAAATGGGCAGAACTGGTAAAGTTAAAGGAGCTCACCTTCATTATGAAATTTCTGTTAACGGAAAGTCCCAAAACCCTGCTACTTATATAAAAATAGGAAGAAGCCTACTAAGCAGAACAAGTTTAAAAGGTTATGTAATTAAAAATTAAGTTATAATTATTTTTGGCATAACTAATGCATTTATTTTATAATAAATGAGGAAATTCCATTATGTTGTCAAAACAAACTAATAAGTCAAGAACTGATACACAACAACAAATATTAGATAATATTAGTGAATATTTCATTAAAATTGATTATTTCGATCAAAAAGGTACAAAGGATTTTGAAAACAACATTCCTTTAATAAGCATATTTAATAATAAAACAAATCTCTCTGAAAATAATTTAAATCTAGAGTATTAATATTACTAGTTTAACCAGCAGCAAGACTTTGTAATCTTGCCTCTCTTCTTCTTTGAGAACTAGATGGTATATTGAGCATATCTCGATACTTAGCTACAGTCCTTCTTGCAACATCCATACCTTCCTTATTTAATATTCCAGCTAATTTATCATCGCTCAAGGGTTTAGCAGCAATTTCAGACGAAATTAACATTTTAATTGTCTCTCTTACTGCTGACGCAGCATGCGTCTCTGAATCTTCTGAACTGGCAATAGAAGCAGAAAAAAAGTGTTTTAACGGCATTACTCCCCATTCAGTTAAAATTAATTTACTATTAGTTACTCTTGAAACTGTACTTTCATGCATTCCTATAGCGTCAGATATATCTTTAAGTATCATAGGTTTCATATGATTAAGACCATGCCTAAAAAAACCAACTTGTTTTTTGACAATCTCTGCAGTAACTTTTACGATTGTTTTATTTCTTTGTTCTACAGCTTTTTTTAACCAACGTGCTTCTCCTATTTTTTCATTAGCAAAGTTAGTACCTTTCTCATCAAAATTATAATTACTAATTTCGGTAACATAATCCTCATCAATTTCTACAGATGGCAAATTCGATTTGTTTAAATCAATACGCCAACCCTTTTCAGATTTTGATACAATAATATCTGGTTGATCTATAATCATATTATCTTCATGATATTGTTCAGCAGGTTTTGGGTTTAAAGTTTTGATAATTTTAATCATTCTAAAAAGTTCTTTTTGGGAAACGTTGCACAACCTGCTAATCTGTTTAAATTTACCAGATGGTAAAAGTTGTAGATTTTTTAAAAGAATTTCGTAACATTTATTATAACACTTATTATCAATTAATTGATATTTTAAACACTCAGACAAATTTTCAGAGAATATTCCAACTGGTTCTAGTGTTTTTAATTTTTTAAGTGTGTTCGATATTATATCACTCTTTACATTTAAATCTTCCGCTACCTCAATTATTTTCGATGTGAACCACCCACTAGGATGTAAATAGTCAACCATTCCAATTGCAATTTCTTTATAATCTTTATTTTTAAACTCAATGTTTATTTGATTAACTAAATATTCTTTTAAAGATATTTTGTTTTTTAATGTTTTTTCTATTACTTCACCTGCAGATATAATATTACCAGATTTAAGAATTTCCTTATCATATAATTTTTTATTTTCATCATTTGCATTTGATGATAAATGAGAATCAAAAGTATTTTCTAAATCAATTTTATTTTCCTTTTGCAATAAATCAGAAGTATCATTGAAATTTTCGCAAACATTTGGGTTTATGTTTTCATTATCTAGAAGTTTATTTTGTGATAATTCTTTTTTTTCTTGTAAGAACGGATTTTCCATTTGTGCTTTATCAATAAATTCAGTCAGTTCAATGTTAGTTAATTGTAATAATTTAATAGCTTGTTGTAATTGAGGTGTCATAATTAATGACTGGTTTTGTTTAATTTTTAGCTGTTGTGCTAATTTCATTTCAACCTCCACTTTTTTATTTTGTCAGTGAAGAAAAGAAAGCAGGAATATTAGGCAAAAGCAAAATCATAATTTGACAAAAAAATATGACAAAAAAATGACTAAAAATGAATTTTCAATTATTAAAAAAAATAAAGTAGTTACAATAGAATTGTATTGCTTTATATTTTATTATTTAAAAATTTATTTTTTATTTTTAATTATTTTTGTTATAATTTATTTAATATGTCAAATAATTGGCACATGTTTTCTACATTATAAGAAAGGTATTAATAAAATTTTAAAATCTTCTAAAGAAATTAAAACAGAACATAAATGTCAAAATTGTCAAATAATTCGTATTTTTTTGCTTAGTGTTGTTTTCATAATTATAATAGCTTTAATTCAAAGTGATAAGTTACATTATTTGAACTTTGTAACACCATTAAATGCGGCCATTTTAATAATATCTTTAGGTTTAATAATGTTTTTTATAAAATTAACAAAATACCTTTTAGAAAAGAAACAAAATTGATCGATTACCGATCACGAACTAGCCTAACATAGTTAGGAATAAAACCTGGAAATCTTCCAAACGTATGGCCAGTATAAAAATTTACAGTCCACAGAAATTTTGGTTGCCATGGATTTTTTTCACTAGTCCAAAAAGACTCTGGTGGGGTATTGGGAAATATTTTTTTA
Source organism: SAR116 cluster bacterium AG-321-A13 (assembly GCA_003283875.1). Lineage (GTDB taxonomy): Bacteria > Pseudomonadota > Alphaproteobacteria > Puniceispirillales > Marisalimonadaceae > Marisalimonas. Next base: position 21,730 of record QBXD01000014.1, read on the forward strand.
TTAATTTTAACTTTCTTACACTTTGTACAAATTATTTTTTCTAATTCTGCTCTATTAGGCAATCTCCACTTACCTTTGAGTTGTTCGTTAGCTTGAAATATAGCTGTTTCAATTTCACTAAATTTGAGTTTTACAGGTTTCCCAGCACATGTATTGTTTTCCCAAACCATTCCAACTGGACAAGTCAACCATTCTAACTTTTGGCTTAGGTCAATAACATAATATCCTCTTGAAATAAAATTATTACCCCATACAGTGTTGATATTTAAGCTTATTAAGAATATTATAAATAATGCACTGACCTTGTAGAATGATATTTTAATGAATAACATGAAAGCCTCTGAAAATATTTTTTATTTTAACAACAGTTTGGTCTCATTCTTGCAGAATTTGTGCCTAATATCATTATTTTATATTTAAAAAGGCAAAAAAATGGATATAGCTTCTCTAATTGGTCTAATAGGAACTCTAGGTATGATAGCTGGGGCAATGATCTCATCTGGTGGTTTAGGAATGTTTGTTGACACCCCATCTATGTTAATTGTTTTTGGGGGAACCTTTTTTGCTGTTATGTATAGATCAACTTTACCAACATTTTTATCATCTTTTGGGACCCTAGTTAAGGTTTTTATGCCAGGCGTAAAAAAACATGATGAATTAATTACACGTTTAACTGAATTGGCAGGAATAGCAAGAAAAGATGGAATGATGGCATTGGAAGGTCAAGAAGTTCCTGATAAATTTTTTGAAAAAGGTTTGCAAATGCTTGTTGATGGAGCAGATGAAACAAAATTAACTGATCAACTAAATAGAGAACTTAAAGCCATGAAGACTAGACATGAAAATAGTACAGGTGTTTTTCAAGCTTGGGTTGATCTGGCTCCTGCGATGGGAATGATTGGAACCTTAATTGGATTAGTTGCAATGTTGGGTAACATGGCAGATCCTAAAGCAATTGGACCCGCTATGGCTGTTGCATTATTAACGACTTTATATGGTGCTATGATTGCCAACTGCATTTTTATGCCAATTGTTACTAAGTTAGAAGGATACTCTGCTCATGAACTTTTATATAGAGAAATGGTAGTTATGGGGTTGAAATTTATATCAAGAGGAGAAAGTCCAAGAAATATTACAGATCAGCTAGTTGCAAATTTACCACCAAAAATTCAAGCTCAAATTGAAGAAGCGGCTTAAAAGTTTAGACTATATGGGATTATATCATGGCTGAAGCTCAAGTTGAAGAAGTAGAAGAAGAAGAATGTCCTAAATGCCCTCCGAAAGGGGCTCCTGCATGGATGGCAACATTTGCAGATATGGCAACTCTGTTAATGGCATTTTTTGTTTTGATTTTATCTTTTGCTGAATTTAACGTTCCTAAATTTAAACAAATAAGTGGTAGCTTAAAAAATGCATTTGGAATTCAAAGAATTGTTCCAGTTGTAGAACAACCAAAAGGTACTACGGTTCTATCTCTAAATTTCAGTCCGTCTCCAGCACCTTCTGTTACAAAGAATTTAAGACAGCAGACATCAGATTCTGAGCAAAAGAACTTAGATCTTAAATCTGAAATAGATGAAGGTGATAGTGCCAAAAGCAATTCTAAAGAAAACTTAGATGCTAAAAAGTTAAGTAAAGAAATAATTGATCAAATTCAGTCTGATAATGTAACAGTTGAAACAATAAATGATAAAGTATTAGTAAGTGTTAATACCGAAAACAAATCATCGGAAGAAATTTCAGAATTAATTAAAGATACAGTCGATGCCGTGGAAACAGCGAGGGAGAGTACAGGAGCAACTGATACAGATGTCCTTATAGGAGGTATCGATCAAAATATTAAATCTATGGCCTCCGCAACTATTGAAAATCAGTCTCTTAAAAATCAAGTCAGCAACCTAGAAAAACAAAATTCTGAAAGTGAAAAAGTAATTCAAGAAAAAAAACAAAAAGCAGAATTTAGTGAAGATCAACTAAGGGTTGCACTAAAACAAGAAATTGGCAAGGGTTTAGCCGAAGTTCAAAGGGAAAAAGACAGAGTAGTTGTTACAGTAGGGTCTGCTGGTGCATTTAGTTCTGGCTCAGCAAAGTTAACAAAACAAGCAAGAGCTATAATGCAAAAAATTGCTAAAGTTAGTGGTAAAGGAGCAGGTCAAGTTAATGTTTCTGGACATACGGATGATGTCCCTTTGATTTTTGGAGGTCAGTTCAGAGATAATTGGGATTTAGCTGCTGCAAGAGCTTCTAGTGTAGTTCAGGAGTTATCTAAGGCTAAAACCATTCCTTCTGAAAAATTGAAGGCAATTAGTTTTGGTGAGACAAAACCACTAGAGCAAAATGACACAAGAGAAGGAAGAGAAAAAAATCGAAGAATTGAAATTGAAATTAAATATTGATATAAATAATAGACTAAAATTAGATTTATTGGAAACTAACAATGGATGACTCAAATTTAATCACGAAACTACCTGATGAGGGTTATTCTCCAGAAGCAATAGCAAATTTAGATGGAGCAGTTGAAGAATTTGCTGAATCTCTGATAGTTATTAAACCAGAGGATGCAAATATTGCAGTCTTTCGAAGTCTTCAAATAACAATGACTGGTCGTAAAAGAAGAATAGGTGATTTAGGTAATGTAGAATCACCTGATGATCCAATGAAAATTCAATTAATGATCTATAATAAAGAGCATATTGAAGAGGTGTTGGAATTTATAAAGAAAAATGGTTTTCCTGCTAAGAATGAAGAAGGATCCCAATTTATTCATATCAGAGTGCCTAAGCCCTCACGAATGCAATTAGAAGAACTTGGTGATGACGTAGTTAGAAGAACGAATGCAGTTATAGCACGTTTAGTTAAAATCAAAACTAATACAGGTTTAAGAATTCGAGCTGCTGTGGAAAAAGAATTTATTGATCAACGTATTGCTGGAGTAGCTACAAAAAAAATAGATGTAAATTTAGAAAGATGTACAAAAGAAATTAAGATTATTGGTTTAATGAAGAGAAAAAAAATACTTGGTAGTTTTTTTAAACCTGTTGAAAGGGATGATGTTGATTTTCTTAAAATAATAAGCAGAAGATTGAAATTAGAAAAAAGTAAAGTTGAGAATGAAAATCAATTACGTATACAAACTGAGGCCTTAATAAGTGAAAATGAAAATAATGAAACAGTCAACCTTGATGGTGTCTCAACTATTAACCAGAATGTAAGTCCCACCCAAGATACCGTTTCTGTCAATTAAAGGTTTGTTATTGTTATATATATGGATTATTTCCTTTTCTATACATAATTCTTACTGGCAATCCATATAAATTAAAGTCCTCCATAATTGATGAAGCTAAAAAACGTTTATAACTACTTTGAAGATTATCAGGACTTGACATAAATACTGCAAAGGTAGGAGGTTTAACATTAACTTGAGTAATATATCTAATATTATTTTTTTTACCCTTAAATAAAGGGGGGGGATTATTTTCAATAATAGGAGCTAACCATCTATTTAGTTTTCCAGTTGAAATTCTAATATTTAATCTTTTTTTAATATCTAAAACCATTTCAAATAATTTTTCTATACCTTGATTTTGCAGACCAGATATAAAAACAATGGATATTTTTTTAATTTGAGATAAAGAAATTTTTAGCTTATTGATTATTTCATCTTTAATTATGTTTTTATCTAATACTTTATCCCACATATTCGCTCCAATAATCAAACCTCTCCCTTCTCCGATAATCATACGCGCAATAGTTAGATCTTGTTTATCAATACCTTTTGAAGCATCAATAAGCAAAATACAAATATCACTGTATTTTATAGTTCTTAAAGTATCATTAACCATATCTTTTTCTAATATGTTTATAACTTTTGCCTTCTTCCTTAATCCTGCAGTATCAATAATGGATATTAATTCGTTATTATAATTCCATAAAACCTCAATAGAGTCCCTAGTAATTCCTGCCTCAACACCAGTAACTAATCTTTTTTGACCTATGATTTTATTTATTAATGTAGATTTTCCTGTATTTGGACGGCCAATAATTCCGAGTCTTATTGATGATTTTTTTTTATGAATATTGAGGCCATTATTCTCGCCAATTTTTCTATTTTGATATTCTATCTTTTCTTTTAGACAATCATATAAATCAGATAAACCCTCTCCATGTTCTGCAGAAAAAGGAATAACATCTTCAAAGCCAAGTGAAACACTTTCACTTAAACCCAGCCCTCCCCTAGTTCCTTCGCTTTTATTAACTAAAATAATTGTTGGTTTGTCTGTTTTTATTAAGCTTTTAGCATACATTTTTTCAACTGGTAAAACACCAACTCTCCCATCTATAACAAAAATAACAATGTCAGAATCTTCAAGGGCTATTAAAGTCTGAGCTTTACTTTCATTTTCAACTTTCTCTTTGAATGCATCATTAATCCCAGCTGTGTCAATCAAAGTAAAATTTAGGTCAACTAATGTACCTTTGCCGTATTTTCTATCTCTCGTCACACCAGGTTGGTTGTTAACTATCGCTTTATCCGAACGCACTAAACGATTAAACAAAGTTGATTTGCCAACATTGGGTCTTCCTACTAGTACAATCTTCAACATTTTAATGACCTTAAAGATTTCATAATTGGCATTATTTGTAAGCTAATAATTTTCCTTTTTTAGTGAGGAAAAAGATCTTTTTATCAACTGGAATAGGAGCGAGTGCCAACTCATTAATATCTAGTGTATTAATTTCATTCCCGTTATTAGCATCTATAATGATAATTTTTCCTTCTAAATTAGAAAGTAGAATTTTAGAGCCTGCTAATGTTGGGCCTTTGTATATAGCAATCTTTTTATCTGAAAATAAAGAGTTTTCATTAATATAAGAAGGATATTTTTTTTTCCACCTAAGTTTACCAGATGAAATATCTATAGCAGCTAAAAGTCCCATATTTCCATTAACAAAAATAGTTTCACCAGAAAGTGTAGGAGTTTCAATTCCTCCCACAGGTATGTTCCAAAGCTCTTCTGATGTATCTATGTCAAACGCTGCAGTAAAACCCGACTGTGAAACTATATATACTACACCTTTATGATAAATTGGATTAGCAATTATGTCTCCAGAATGAAAAATTTTAGGTAATTGTTTGTTTGAAGAAATATTTTCATTCCACAAAACTTGTCCTTTGTCACCTGTAAGAATAAAAAATGCACCTCCCGTTCCGGGTACTATAATTTTATTTTGAGCCACAATAGGCCTGGCGCTTGTATAAACTGAATTGTAATCACTTCCTAAAAAAACACTCCAATTAGTTGTTCCGTTTTCATTATTGATTGATAAGATATTCCCGTCAAAATCACTGAGTAATATTGAGTTTTTGTAGGAAGTAATTCCGCCCCTAATTGGTAAATAATGTTTTTTTTTCCATATAATCTCTCCATTATCACCATTAATAGCTCGAATTTCGTCATAACCATTGTGGGCATATATAGTTACTTTACCGTCATTTGATAATTTACCGGAGAGAGCTGGGGTTCCAATGATTGTATTTTCTAAATTTTTAAAAATTGATTTATTCCAGATAACTTTACCATTATTAGCTTCAATTTTATATAAAACACCATAATTATTTAACAAAAATAAGTTTTGTGACAAATATATTGGATCCGGTAAGTAAGGATTTTTATCGTCTATCATTTGATTAGTGTTAACTTGCCAGATTTTACTTAAAGGAAATTTTATAAAGGAGTTTGTTAAATTATAGGATTTTGCATTAAATATATTTTTAATATCTCTACCAACATCAAGTTTAGCGTCCTGTTTTTGGTTAATAATAGATAACAATTCATTGTCATTATTAAATATATTTATAGCATTTTGTAATTTAGTGTCTTTGTCAGAAGAGCACCCTAAAAAAAGTGCAAATGTTATAATTAATAAGTTTTTATTTTGCATTAGAGATATAAATTTTATTTAAAAGTTCTAGTCTACTTTTTTGTTCTAAACTAATGTCTGGTCTTTTAAGTAAGTTTTTAATTTTAGTATAAGCATAATTCACATTTCCAGCTCTTACATACAACATAATTTCTAATTCAGCGGCCAACATTTGTAATTTGCTAGGGCTATTTAATATAGGTTTTAAGATATTTATTTGCTTATCAAACGTGCTAATATTGTCTTTCATTACACTCAATATACGAGACAAATCTCTATAATATAAGTCTATGTTAGTATCTTCATATATATTTTTATAATTTAATGACATTTCTTTAATATTACCTTTTTTGTAATTAGTTTCTGCAAGACCAAAAAGAGACAGAACTCTGTAACCTTCATTTTCTTCCGTAGAACTTTTCAAAAATATCTTAAAACTTTCTTCATATTTTTTTTCTTCTAGTTTTTCTAGTGCATTAAAAAATTGTTGTGAACTTACCTCTAATTTTTTTTCACTCCAGTTTAAGAAGAGTTGAAAAGAAATAATTAAAACGACTACAATTAAAAAAAATGAAATTATATATTTTGAATTTTTTTTCCAAATTTGGACTAATCGGTCCTGTTTAAGTTCTTCAGAGACTTCATCAAAAATATCTGCCATATATAAATCCGCAATTGAGTAAATTATAATAAAATTCGATATTATTAAACTTATATCAAAAAAATATCAAATGAATATCATTATAATTAGACAATTATATAATTTCAATTATAGAATATTATTAAATGGGAAATAATTATGAATATTATCAAGCTTAACGAAAAAAAAAACTTTGATAAAGTTAAAAAATTGAACTTAAGTAATACTGCTAGCTTTATTAATAAAAATTTCATTTTTTTTTCAAAGTATGAACTAACTTCTATCTTAAATTTGTATAGCAGACAGGTTTCTAAAGGATTTTGGAAAGACTATGCTTTAGATAGTAAGGCAAACGCAGCCATTTTTTCAATATATAAACATTCACACGATAAACCTATGTATCAAATAATCAAAAAGAGTTTTAAAGGCTTTCGAAATATGCCTGATTTTTTTATTACAAAGGATTCTGAAATTATTAACAAAAGTACTGAAATATCTACTATCTTATCAAAATTTGAAAAAAAATTAAGTATAAAGAAATATTTATGATGTAATATATATTTTCAGTAATACAGTTAAGTTATTAGTCGATTTCATTATTAAGTTGAGGAATTAGAATGGACAGAAATACAATTAGTAAAATTCAAAATTATTTAAGAAAATCATTAGGATCAAAGCATATAAAAGTTGAGGGCAGAGAAAACAAAATAGATTCAGCCGACATAACTCATAATGGTGAATTTCTTGGAGTAGTTTTTGAGGATAATGAAGACGGTGAAACTTGCTATCATTTTAATATGACTATACTTGATATAGATTTAGAATAAGTATTTTTATATAGATGAAATTACATCTGTTATAATTAATTTGATCAAAGTTAGATTAATTGGGAATGTAAACAAAACTAATATAATTAAAGTAGCTATAGTAATAAAAACATAAGTTTTTAAATTAAAAAAAGAATAATTTTTTTTATTTTTACTAGACTTAACTGACAAACAGTTAATAGTTTCTTCAAGGTTTTTTACTTTATCAGAAAGCTCTAGTATTACCTCAACCGCCTCATTGAATTTTTTTGCAATCATTCGAAATTGAGCTTCGTTATCATAAGGTAAGTTGTCCGATGCATGTTTAATTGGATTTCGAACGTTTTTAATATTTGAATTTTCTGTTTTTTTATTCTTTAAGGAAAAATTTTCTTTTTCTAATTTTGTTTCAAAATTTACTTCTCTTCTAATTACATCGTTTTGGCTCTTTTGAGGAAGGATTTCAGTGGAAGTTTCGGGTGTTATAATTTTTGATTTAGCTTCATCTAAGATAATATTGTTACTTTCTCTCATCTTCAATATTCTATTTCTTAAATCTAAACTTTCATTCATTTTTTTAAACCAGCTTTTAATATATTCATTGTAAAATCTTACGACTTAATAAATAATTCTTTAAATTTAATTACCTATGAAATTGAAAAAACTGGCAAGTTAACACTAATCAAAAGATTGACGATA
>QBXD01000015.1 GCA_003283875.1 SAR116 cluster bacterium AG-321-A13
TTTTTCCTATAGAAAATATAATAGATTGTATTTCATCTGATGAGGTTTCTTTATCTAAAGTTGATAAAATTTCAATTAATTCTGTAATCCCTTTTTTTTCTTTGTCTGAAGGTAATCTATATTTTTTTTGTGGTTCAATCATCTCTTTATAAAAATTAACAGCTAAGTTAATTAACCCTTCTATTTCATCTGTTCTTTTTATATCTGAAGCATAGCTTGAAACATATCCCCAAACTGTATCCGTATCATTTGCATGACATACTGATGCTAAATTTAGTAATAAGGTATAAGTAACAGGCAAATCATTAATTTTTGGTAAGCCTTTATGAATATGCCAAACTGGATTGTTAATTTTTTCATCATCTGTTTGTTCATTATATTTTTTTAAATGTGAAAAATATTCATCGGTAGTTTTAGGAATAACATCAAAAAAAAGTCTTTTGGCTCTCTTGGGATTTGTAAACATAAAAAGACTTAAAGATTCTGCAGTGCCGTATCTTAACCATTCTTCAATAGATAACCCATTCCCTTTTGATTTTGAAATCTTCTCACCATTATTATCTAGAAAAAGTTCGTAAGAAAAACCAGATGGTGGTGAAGATCCAAGAATTCGTAAAATTTTACTAGATAAAATTACACTTTCTGATAAATCCTTCCCTGACATTTCATAGTCAACTCCAAGGGCAAGCCAGCGCATTGCCCAATCACATTTCCATTGTAACTTGCAAGCACCGCCTAAGATGGATACTGTAATTGTTGTTTTTGAATCTTCGTCAAAATAACTAACTGTATTGTTTTTATTATCAATAGAAGTAATATTTACCTGTAAAACCTTTCCTGATTTAGGACAAACGGGTAAGAATGGACTATAGGTTTTTTTTCGTTCTTCTCCTAAAGTAGGTAGGATTACATTTTTAATATCTTCGTAATGTAATAGAATCTTTTTAAGAGCATTATCAAACTTACCACTTTTATAACAGTTAGTCGCAGAAATAAATTCATACTCGAAACTGAATCGGTCTAAAAATTCTTTCAATTTAGAATTATTGTGAGCTCCAAAACTATCAAACTTTCCAAATGGATCTGGAACATTCGTTAGTGGATGATCTATGTAATTTTCTAGTAAAGTCTTGTTAGGAACATTCTCAGGAACTTTACGAAAACCATCCATATCATCTGAAAAACAAATTAATTTTGTTTTTTTTCCTGTCAAAGTTTGAAAAGCAAAACGTACTATGTTAGTCCTGGCGACTTCTCCAAAAGTCCCTATGTGGGGCAATCCAGATGGACCATATCCAGTTTCGAATAAAACTGGCGGTTCATTTTCTTCACCCGACTTGCTTCCTATTTGTTTTAATCTTTCTCTTAAATTTCTTGCTTCAACAAAAGGCCACGAATTCGATTTTTCAGCAATTTTTTGTACTTCAGAATTTTTCATAATTTACTTCTTATTATTTTATAATATAGCTATATCAGTTAAGTCAGGTAGGCAACAATTTATAAACATCTAGAAATAAAAAACACCTCTAATGTTAATTAGAGGTGTTGTATAGTTTTAATAAGGATTATAGCTACATCATGCCTGGCATACCACCCATGCCACCCATTCCGCCCATGCCGCCCATGCCGCCCATGTCCGGCATTCCACCACCAGCACCGCCAGCAGCTGGCTCAGGTTTATCGGCAACCATTGCCTCAGTTGTAATTAAGAGTCCAGCTACAGAAGCTGCATTTTGTAAAGCTGATCTAACAACTTTAGTAGGATCTATAACACCAGCTTTAACTAAATCGGTAAATTCATTAGTTTGAGCATTAAATCCAAAGTTTGCATCTGTAGATTCTAATAATTTTCCAACAATAACTGCACCATCTTGGCCTGCATTGTCAGCTATTTGTTTTGCAGGAGCCTTCAGAGCTCTTCTGACAATGTCAACTCCCATTTTCTGGTCAGGATTATCTACCTTGACTTTGTCTAAAGCGGGAATAGCTTTCACAAATACTACGCCACCTCCAGGTACAATACCTTCTTCTACAGCAGCCCTAGTTGCATGCATTGCATCATCCACACGATCTTTACGTTCTTTAACTTCAACTTCTGTTGCTCCACCAACTTTAATTACAGCAACACCACCAGCTAATTTAGCCAATCTTTCTTGAAGTTTTTCTTTATCATAGTCAGATGTTGTTTCTTCAATCTGCGCTCTGATCTGGTTACATCTTGCTCCAATATCGTCTTTAGAACCAGCACCATCAATAATAGTAGTTTCCTCTTTCGTTACCTCCACTCTTTTAGCAGTACCCAACATTTCAAGAGTTACATTATCGAGTTTGATGCCTAAATCTTCGGAAATTAGATCACCTTTTGTCAGAATTGCAATATCTTCTAACATAGCTTTTCTTCGATCACCAAATCCTGGAGCTTTAACTGCTGCAATTTTTAAACCACCTCTTAGTTTGTTTACAACAAGTGTGGCAAGAGCTTCACCTTCTACATCTTCAGCAATTATCAATAACGGCTTACCAGATTGAACAACCTTTTCTAATACAGGAAGCATTTCTTGAAGATTAGCTAATTTCTTTTCAAATAGAAGTATATATGGATCATCCATTACAACTTTCATTTTGTCAGCATCAGTTATGAAATATGGTGATAAGTAACCTCTGTCAAATTGCATACCCTCAACAACATCTAATTCAGTTGCAAGTGTTTTAGCTTCTTCAACGGTAATAACGCCTTCATTGCCAACTTTATCCATAGCTTTAGCAATCATATCACCAATCTCACCTTCTCCATTGGCAGATAAAGTTCCAACTTGAGCAACTTCAGAATTTGTTGATATTTTACTAGTTCTTGTTTCTAAATCAGCAACTACAGATTCAATCGCTAAATCAATCCCCCTTTTGAGATCCATGGGATTAAGTCCAGCAGCAACGGCTTTTGATCCTTCTTTCACGATAGCCTGTGCTAAAACTGTAGCAGTTGTTGTTCCATCGCCAGCAACATCATTGGCCTTAGATGCAACTTCTCTAACCATTTGTGCGCCCATGTTTTGAAATTTTTCTTTTAATTCAATTTCTTTAGCTACAGTAACACCATCTTTTGTTATTCTTGGAGCTCCAAACGCCTTGTCAAGAACCACATTTCTACCCTTAGGTCCCAATGTTACTTTTACAGCTTCTGCGAGTATGTCTACACCCTCAAGCATTTGAGCTCTAGCGTTTGCGCCAAACTTGACTTCTTTAGCAGCCATTTTCTATTCCTTTCAAATTATAAAGTAATTATTATTTAATTTAGCGAATAATTAACCCATTATTCCCATAATATCGCTTTCTTTCATGATCAATAGATCTTTACCATCAAGCTTGACTTCAGTGCCGGACCATTTACCGAAAAGTACAACATCATTTTCTTTAACATCCAAAGGTTGAACTTTACCTGTCTCATCACGCGCACCGGAACCTGCTGCAATAATTTTACCTTGCATAGGCTTTTCTTGAGCTGAATCTGGAATTATAATTCCACTAGCAGTTTTTTCTTCAGCTTCAAGACGCTCAACTACTACTCTATCGTGAAGTGGCCTAAACTTCATGCCTTAATCTCCCTTATTAAAAAATTAAAATTAAACAATAAATCCATTATTGATTAACCTTAAATAATGTTTTATTGTTGACTTTCAAGACAAAAAAAAAAAATTTTTTAAATATTGTTTTTGTTAAATTAATTCACACATAAACATTATAATTCACAATAATATATTAATATGAAATCTATATCACATTCTGGACAAATTCGCATATGGCTATTGTCAACAATCATAATGGTTATACTAATGATTTTGATTGGAGGAGTTACTAGATTAACTGACTCTGGTCTATCAATGGTAGAATGGCGCCCACTTTGGGGATTCCTACCTCCAATTTCTCAATCTGAATGGAATAGAGTATTTGAATTATACATGAAATCACCAGAATATATCTTTAAGAATAAGGGAATGAGCTTAGTAGAATTTAAGGAAATATTTTTTTGGGAATATTTTCATAGGCTTTGGGGAAGATTAATTGGAATAATTTTTATAATTCCATTGTTATTTTTTATAATTGTAAAAAAGATACCGAAATCAATATTATCAAAATTATTTTTAATCTTATTTTTAGGTGGATTGCAGGGCTTGATAGGTTGGTGGATGGTCAAGTCGGGCCTAGTAAATGACCCAACTGTTTCACAATACCGTCTAACAATTCATTTATCTAATGCTTTGTTAATACTATCTCTTTTAATTTGGGTTTATCTTGATGTTAAAGAGGGTGTTTCCCAAATTAAGCCAGATTTTAGCTTTTTTATGTTTTCTACATTATTTATAACTATAATAGCCGGTGCATTTGTTGCAGGAATGGATGCTGGCTTAATGTATAATGAGTACCCTTTTATGGGAGAAAGTTTAATACCTGAAAATTATGGTGAATATGAATTATTAGACCCATTTGAAAATCCAGCATCTGCTCAATTTCATCATAGACATTTAGCTTTATTTACTACGTTGTGCGCTCTGTTTTATTGTTATAAGTATTACTTCGAGAGTGAAGACAAAAAAGTTAAAAAACTATCTTTGCTCATATCCGTAGTAGTATGCTTACAATTCACGTTAGGAATATTAACACTAATTAATATGGTACCAGTATATTTAGGGGCAATACATCAAACTGGTGCTGTTATTTTGTTTATCTCATTAATATGTTCTATGCACAGACTTAATTTAACTGAAAAACTCAATTGATTTTTGTTTTCTTATCTAACATTATCCCAAGTTCCTTAAGTTGAGCATCGTTAATTTCATTAGGAGCATTCATCATTAAGTCTTCTGCTTTTCCTGTCATTGGAAATAAAATCACTTCTCTTATATTTGGCTCATCTGCTAGTAACATTACAATTCTATCTATACCGGGGGCTATTCCTCCATGGGGGGGCGCTCCGAATTTAAAAGCATTAATCATACCAGGAAATTTGTTGTCTACCACATCACGTTTATGACCTGCAATTTCAAAAGCTTTGTACATTATTTCTGGTACATGATTTCGTATCGCACCAGATGAAAGCTCAATTCCGTTACAAACCAAATCATATTGAAAAGCTAATATTTCTAATGGGTCTTTTTTTAAAAGAGCATCCATTCCCCCTTGGGGCATAGAAAATGGATTATGTGAAAATTCTATTTGACCAGTTTTGTCATCTTTTTCATACATTGGATAGTCTACCACCCAACAAAATTTAAAGGTGTCGTGCTCTATTAATTCTCTGTCATTTGCAATCTTAACTCTTGCTTTCCCTGCTAAATTTGCTGCTTCATTTTCATTTGCACACGAAAAAAATAAAGCATCACCATCGTTAAGATCAAATAAAGCTTTCATCTCTAGTGACTTATCAATCCCTAATGCATTAGCAACAGGACCTTTTGCAGTTTCTTCACTAAAAATTATATAACCCATCCCCGGTGCTCCTTCACCTTGAGCCCAACTATTCATTCTATCAGCTACAGACCTAGAACCACAATGAGGACCAGGGATTCCTCTTACTACCGCTCCATTTTCAATAGATTTTGCAAAAATGGAAAAGCCAGAATTTGCAAAAAATTCAGTGACATCTTTAATTTCAAGAGTAAATCTTAAATCAGGCTTGTCATTACCATATTTTAGCATTGAGTCTCTATATGTAATTTTTGGGAAAAAAGCATCAATTTTTCTATTAGAGAATTTCGTAAAAACTTCTCTTATAACTGGTTCAACAGCCTGAAAAACATCTTCTTGTTCTACATAAGACATTTCTAAATCTAGTTGGTAAAATTCTCCGGGTGATCTGTCAGCTCTACTATCTTCATCTCTAAAACATGGTGCAATTTGAAAATATTTATCAAAACCTGAAACCATTATGAGTTGTTTAAACTGTTGAGGCGCTTGTGGTAAAGCGTAGAACTTACCTTTATTTAACCTTGAAGGTACTAAAAAATCTCTTGCGCCCTCAGGACTTGAAGCAGTTAGAATAGGAGTTTGAAATTCGAGGAAACCTAATTCTAACATCTTATTTCTTATAGTTTGGATGACATTTGATCTTAAAATAATATTTGAATGAGGTCTGCTTCTCCTAAGATCTAAATATCGATATTTTAACCTGGTTTCTTCTCCATAATCTTCGTCTGAATTTACCTGTAATGGTAATGTATTTGATTTTGAGATTATTTTTAATTCAGAAAGATTTACTTCAATATTTCCTGTAGGAAGATTTTTATTTATTGTTTCCTCAGATCTTTCAACTACTGTTCCACTTATTGTAATAACGCTCTCAAGAGATACATTTTCAACAACAGAGAAGTTTTTATTTGATGAATCAACTACAACTTGTGTTAACCCATAATGATCTCTTAAATCTATAAATATTAATTGACCATGGTCTCTTTTTCTGTGGACCCAGCCTGATAGTTTCACACTGTCCTTTACGTTTTCAATTCTTAATTCGTGGCATTTGTGAGTTCTATATTTATGCATAATATTTTCCTAAAATTTAATCTAATTTTTTGAAATAGATCTGTCTTTTATTTCTTTCATAATTTTGAGAGCTCTTTTATTATTTATCTGTGGCCAAATTGCTATTTCAGAAGAAGATCTTAAGCATCCAATACATAAGCCACTTTGAGGATCAATTGAACAAACTCCCACACAAGGACTAATAACATGTTTTTTATTCATTAAATTACCTTAGTTATTTTGTATTATCTTTAATAGCCGCTGCTAACATTTCCAAAAGGTCTGAAATTCCAGCTTCACCACTAGTTGCGCTTATTAAGTTTTTATCTCTTACAGTCGGCTTGTCTATGATTTCTGCTCCAGCAGCAATTAAAAGAGCGCTGTCGGCGTCAGACGCAGCAACTTTTCTACCTTCAGCAGCGTCAATAGTTGTTAATAGCATTGTTGAAACCCCGGCTAAAGCTACTGGTTCGTTTTCTCTGAGAAACGCCCTTAAGATTCTTCTTACATGAAGATCACTACTTAGCGTTTCAATCTGATTTGCTCCACCAGGTACTATTAAGGCATCAAAGTCTATTGCCAATGTTTCAGAAACAGGCAGGTCAACTGGATAAGACAAACCCCATTTTTCTGAGGCCCATCCATTTGTAGTACCTATGTCCCTTGAGACAATTGTATAGGAACCTTCTGCCGCTAATATTGTTTTTTGTATTATTAAAAATTGCTCTTCATTGAAGCCGCTAGAAACCATAATAGCAAATTTTCTACCTTTAAAGGCCGAAGTGTCAGACAAAATATTCTCCTGAATCATTATATTAACGTTCTATAAAAGATTTATCATACGTTATCAAGTGTACTAAACAAATTTAAAATCTCCATTTACAAATCTTTTTACTTAAATAGGCTACAGTAATTAATATTAAAATTGGTATTATTATTTGAAAAAGGGTTGCCACTCCTAAGTCTTGCCTTGATCCACTTAAGGCTAAATTCAAAGCCTCTACTGTTAGAGTAGTAATTCTTCCTGCACCAAAAAAATAAACTGGCGTGTAAAGAGAGAATGAAACAAGCATCCCGATAGCAAAAGATGTTAACAATGAAGACATAACTATTGGAATCTTAACACTTAGTAACCTCTGTAATCTATTTTTTCCAAGAGAAGTTGCAACTATTATTATTTCTTTTTTAATTTCTCTCAAGGATGGTGCTAATATTATAAAACTATACGGAATAACATAAAATAATTGTATGATAATTAAGGGAAGTAAATAACTGTCAAAATCAAAAAGGATTATAAAACTTTGTAAACCAATCAAAAAAGATATTTGAGGTGTAAATAAAGGAATAAATATAATCCATTCTAGATATATTTTTTTTATTTGTAAAAACTCAATTAATTCTACCCATATAATTGTTAATAAAGACGATATTAATGAAACAATGAAAGAAATAAAAATAGATATAAATATTATAAATTTGTTTTCATTATAAAAATTTATAAAAACATCTAAAGTAAGGCTCTTTGGAAAAAAATTTGGAAAGTACCAATTTGCACTAAATCCCCATATTAATGAAGAAATTATACCTAATATTGACAAAAGAAATAATATTACACTTGTAAAGACTACTATTTTGTTAATAAAAAAAGTTTTAAATGACAAAATTTTCATTAAAAAAATAAAACTTAACTTATAGCTAACTATTTTTTCTAAAATCATCCAAAATAGTAACAAGATTATAATTATAAATAATTGTATTAAAGCTAAATTTGATGCAATAAAAAGTGAGTCAGCATCAGAAGATTGATAAGTTTGTAAAATTCTAATTGCCAGGGTAGATGGAGTAGATGGAGCCAGAATTAATGACATATCAACAACCGAAGCTGTGAATGCAATTACAATGAAAATAACAAATCTTATTTTTTTGTAAATTAATGGAAAAATTAAAATACACCATGAAGAGAAATTAGAATTTTGAAGAGATTTGCCGAGATCAAATATTTTTTTTGCAGAAAATTCCTGTAAAGCAGATAAAGAAACTAAAATAAAAAATGGAATTTCTTTTAAAATAAGACCTAAAATTAAAAAAAGTCCATACTCATCCGGCATTATAAAAATATTTGGGGGTCTATCAAAACCTGTCAACCAAGGTGAAATCAATCTGAAAAATAAACCACTTGGAGAAAAAAGGAATATTAACCCTATAGCCATCGTAATATGAGGCAATGCTATCAAAGGTGATATTAGTACTTTGATATAATTATAGGCTCTTGTTTTAAAGAGATATAAGAGTATAACTTGCGAAAAAAATAATGCTAATAAAGTCGAAACTAGACCAGTAAATAATGACAATATTATAGATTTTGAAATGCCTGCAATATTTAATGATAAGTGAAAATAATTTAAATTGAATTCACTTTTACCCAAGATGGGAAAATATCCAAAAGATGGTAAAAAAAAACCAATAAATCCAAATATAATAGGAACTATTACTAGTGTTCCAATAAGAATAACTAAAGCTTTAGTTAATTGTCCATAAAAATTTGTTCCCATGAATATTTAATTACTAGACCCATATTTTTTAATCCATTTATCTTCAATAACTTTTACCCATGAAGGGTGGGGTTCCTCAAGCTTCATTCTCAAATCTTCATTAGTTAATGTAGCTAGACCTCTGGAAAGAGTTGAAAATTTGTTTTTCCACTTTTGACTTAATTTATTTATAGATATTACGCTTGGATCTCCCCAAAAATCTTTGTTCTGTTTTTTTATTTGGGCTTCAGGCGAGATTAAAAAGTTTGCAAATACTTTAGAAGCTGCTTTATTAGAAGAATTATATGGTATAGCTACAAAATGAACATTAGCTAGCGTACCTTTGTCGTGGATATAACTCCTCACAGAATTTGAAAGTTTACCTTCAGATATAGAGTTTGAAGCATGTGCAATGTTAAATGCCATTCCAAGATCTATTTCTCTTTCTGCTACCAGTTCAGTTATAGCCAAGTAATTTGATGGATAATTTTTGCCACTTCTCCATAAGTGAGGAGTAACTTCGTCAAGCCATTGCCACAAAGTATTAAGCTCTCTTTCATGTTGTTGAGTAACATACTTCAATTTTAATAATTTTTTATCAGAAATAAGTTCAATTAAAATTTGCTTTAAAAAACTAGTGCCTACAAAGTCAGGTGGCTGCGGAAAAGTGAACCTTCCTTTATTTTTAATTATGTAATTTTTTAATTCTAGAGCAGATCTAGGGGGCGAATTTATATATTTAGTATCATAATAGAAATTTAATTGAGAAACTCCCCATGGCATTTCCATGCCATCAGTTGGTATTCCAAAGTCATTAAGCAAGCTTGGATCATTACTAAAATCTAAAAATTTTGAGTTAGGTAAGTTAAATATCCACTTTTCATTTAATAATAAGTTATTACTCTTCATTAATGAAAAATTCTCGCCATTTATCCATACTAAATCGACTGAACCATTATTATTTTTTTTTACATTTTTTTCGGATAAAATCTTTGCGACAACATTTGCTGTGTCAGAAACCTTTACATGTTTAACAGTAATATTATACTTCTTTTTTACTTCTCCTGCAGCCCATTTTATATAAGAATTAATATTTTTAGCTCCGCCCCATGCATGAAAATATATAGTCTGCCCAGATGCTTTTTTTAAAACGTCTTTCCAACTTTCATCTCTTTCAAGAGCGAATGACGGAAAAATGAAATGAATAAAGCTGTAAACAAGGCATAGATTAAAAATTAATTTTACAAGATTTTTTCTTATATTTATTAGCACTTTGTTTTCCTTTTGATAGAAGTCCGTAAAATAGACAAAAGTTTACATTAGATGTAGTATTTTAAATATTAATAATTATTTATATAGTTTTCAATCAAACTTATACCATAATATCATGAATGCACTTTTAATATTATTAAATGAAATCATTACACTCTACTTATATACTCTATTTGCATATGTTATAATGAGTCTTCTAATTCAATTTCAAATGATAAATAGTTATAATAAAATCATAAACACCATATTTCGTGCCTTAATTTCATTACATGAGCCCTTATTAGGAAAAATAAGGAGATATATTCCCTCTATATCAGGAATTGATTTATCACCAGTAATCGTCATTCTATTGCTAAGTTTTATAAAAAACTTAATTCAAGATTATAGATTAGGGTTATAAAATAACATCTATGGAACATTTTAAAAAAATTATAGACGGGAAAAAATATTCTGAAGAATTTCTGCAAAAACTACATCCTTTAAGTACTGAATTCTTCAAAAGTTTCAACCGAAAGCCCTCTCTTGCTGTAATATTAGTTGGAGACAACACAGCTAGTAGTATATATGTGAAAAATAAAGTAAGTACGGCAAAAAAAAACGGAATACGATCCGTAGAAGTAATTCTTTCCAGAAATGTGTCAGAAGAAGATTTATTAAATGAAATATTTAAGCTTAATGATGATCAAAATGTTGACGGTATTCTTATTCAACTTCCTTTACCAATACATATTTCAGAAAGAAAAATTATTAATAGTATTAACCCGATAAAAGATGTTGATGGATTTCATCCAACTAATTTTGGTAAACTATTTATGGGAGATCCCAATTTCATACCATGTACACCATTAGGTTGCTTTTACATGTTAAAAAATGAATTAAAAGAACTAAGTGGAAAAAATGCTGTAATTATTGGTAGATCAAACATTGTTGGGAAGCCTATGGCTTCACTTTTATTGTCTTCCAATTGTTCGGTTTCAATAACACACTCTAAAACTAAAAATCTTCGCGAACATTGTAAAAAAGCAGATATTTTGGTATCAGCGGTAGGAGTTCCTGAGATGATTGATGATTCATATGTAAAACAGGATGCTATAATTATAGATGTAGGTATAAATAGATTGCAGTTTGTTAACTCAGAAACTAAAGCAAACGAGACTAAACTTGTCGGTGATGTTAGTTTTAAAAAAGTAGTAGATATTGTAAAAAAAATAACTCCTGTACCAGGAGGGGTTGGTCCAATGACAATTGCCTGCCTGATGCATAATACTATTAAGGCTGCTTATAAAAATAAAAAAGAAAACTTTGCGAGCTTTTTAGGAGAAAATTTCTAGTGGATTGGTTTAATATTACATTATTTATCTCAATGTTTTTAGTAGTTCTTATCTTAGCTTGGGGCCTAATAACTATGGCTAGAGGAGGTGAATACAACAAATCCAACAGTAATATTTTAATGCGATATAGGATTATATTTCAAGCTGTGGCTATTTTAATATTTGTGTGTCTTTTAATGTATAAGAGATATTCTAATGGTTAAACTAAATAAAATTTACACTCGAACTGGCGACGATGGATCAACAGGTTTGACTGATGGGAGTAGAGTTCCTAAACATTCATCAAGGCCGCAGGCATATGGATCTGTAGATGAATTAAATTCGTCGTTGGGTCTGGTTTATTTTTGTCTAAATAAAGATAATTCAAATCCCTTATCAGTTGAAATTAAGGATTTAATTAAAGAAATTCAAAATGACTTATTTGATTTAGGTGCAGATCTTTCAACCCCTAAACAAAAAGGTAAACAAAAATATCCACCACTTAGAATTAAAAAAAGTCAAATTGATAAACTTGAAAGAAGAATAGACCACTATAATGCAGATTTAACAGCATTAAACTCATTTATTCTACCTGGTGGTTCAGAAGCTTCTTCCTTATTACATGTATCAAGAACAATTGCTAGAAGAGCTGAAAGAGATACAAGTTTGCTTTCAAGTGAAGAAGAAATCAACATGAAATCATTAACATATTTAAACAGGTTATCTGATTTATTATTTGTTTTGTGTAGAGTTTTGAATGAAAATGGATTAAGAGATATATTGTGGATACCAGGTTTAAATCAAGAATAATTTATAACAAATAGATGTGGAAAAGGAGTTTAACTTGAAAGTCTTAGTACCTGTAAAAAGAGTTGTTGACTATAACGTTAAGGTTAGAGTTAAAAGCGATAAATCCGGCGTGGAATTAGATAATGTAAAAATGTCAATGAATCCTTTCGATGAAATTGCTGTTGAAGAAGCTTTAAGACTTAAAGAAAAGGGAATAGCTACTGAGGTAATTGCTATCTCAATTGGACCAACTCAAGTTCAAGAAACTATTAGAAATGCTCTTGCTATGGGTGCTGACTCCGGAATTTTTATAGAAGCTACAAATAATCTTGAGCCTCTAAACATAGCTAAAATTATTTCATCTGTAGCTAAGAAAGAAAGTATAGATCTAATGATTTTAGGAAAACAGGCTATAGATGATGATATGAATGCTACTGGACAAATGATTGCTGCTTTACTTGGTTGGCCACAGGCTACTTTTGCAAGTAAAGTTGAGATTTCAGACAAAAAAGCAGTTGTAAGTCGTGAAGTTGACGGAGGTATAGAAAATATAGAAGTTGCACTACCTGCTGTGATCAGTACGGATTTAAGATTAAATGAACCAAGGTATGCAAGCCTTCCAAATATTATGAAAGCAAAGAAGAAACCAATAAATCAAATTCAAGTTGATGAGCTGAATTTAAAAATTGAACAAAGGCTGGATATTTTGAAAGTTGAAGAACCTACCAAACGTCAATCTGGGATTATGTTAAAAACAGTTGAAGAGCTGGTTGACAAATTAAAAAACGAAGCAAAAGTAATATAAATAATATGAGGTTAAAAAATGAATATTCTTGTTATAGCAGAGCATAATAATACTGTTTTATTGCCCGCGACACTACATACCGTAAATGCTGCTAAACAACTTGGCAATACAGATTTATTAGTAATTGGTTATAATTGCAAAGATGTAGTTGACGCTGGAAGTAAAATCGAAGGTGTTAATCAAGTTATATTTTCTAATGACGCTATTTATGAAAAACCCTTAGCTGAAAATACAAGTCTTTTAATTCAGTCTATTGCGAATGATTATACGCATATTTTGTTTGCAAGCACAGCAAATGGAAAAAACACAGCACCACGCTTAGCAGCATTGTTAGACGTAATGATTATTCCAGATATAATTGAAATTATTGATCATGAAACTTTTAAAAGACCAATATATGCAGGTAACGCTATTGCGACATGTAAAAGTAGTGATGCCTGTAAAATTATAACTGTAAGAACTACAGCTTTTGAGAAAGCTACATTAACTGACAAACATGCTAAAATAGTGTCTGCCGACCCTTCTAAAAACACTGAGTTAGCAAAATATATAAGCTCTGAACTTTCAAAAAATGAACGTCCTGAATTGACTGCAGCTGATATCGTTGTCTCAGGCGGAAGAGGACTGGGGTCCAGTGAAAATTTTAAAGTTCTTGAAAAATTAGCAGATAAACTAGGAGCAGCCATGGGAGCCAGCAGAGCTGCTGTAGACGCAGGCTATGTTCCGAATGATTGGCAGGTAGGTCAAACTGGTAAAGTTGTAGCACCTAATTTATATATTGCAGCTGGAATATCTGGTGCAATACAACATTTAGCAGGCATGAAAGATAGTAAAGTTATAGTAGCTATAAATAAAGATGAAGAAGCTCCCATCTTTACAGTATCTGATTATGGACTTTCTAATGATTTATTTAAAGCGGTGCCAGAAATGGAAAAGTTAATTAAGTAAGTTTACTATTTCTTTTACTACTTTATCTTTTGACCATTTTAAAATGCCCTCATGCTTTGATATGACTAAGCCTGTTTTATCAACCAATATAGTTGTAGGGACTCCTCTTAACTTCAACGCTTTAAAAATATTCATTTCTTTATCAAAAAAATGAGTTAAATTGGATGCTCCATTAATTAATAGAAATTTGATTTGATCTTTAATATTTTTTTTATCTATTGAAATAGTTAACACATCAATTTTGTAATTTTCCAGTTTTTGGTCTAATGAGCTAAGATCAGGAAGTTCTTTTTTGCAAGGAACACACCAAGTAGCCCAAAAATTTACTACATATCCATTTTTATCTAAATCTTTATTTAACTTTAAAATTTTTAGTTTTTCTTTACTATCTAATATAGTGAATGTAGGAAATTGTATAGGATCTCTAAGTTTTAATATGTAATCAGCAGCAGAACTATTATTACTTAAAATTAAAAAGTATAATATTAATAATATTTTTTTACTAAATTTTGATGTATGCATATTAGTAGTTGTTTGAGTGATAGTTTGCAATAGTCCAATATAGATTAAAAATGAAAAAAAGTAATAGTAAAATATGGGGTGGAAGATTTTTAGCTCCTACCGATGAAATAATGGAAGAGTTTAATTCTTCTATTAAATTTGATAAAATTTTATATATTGAAGATATTGAGGGATCCATAGCCCATTCTGAAATGCTTTCAAAACAAAATATTATCTCAAAAGATGAATTAGAATTAATTAAAACAGGCTTAAAACAAATAGAGTTAGAAATATCCAATAATGAATTTAATTTTTCAGTTAAACTGGAAGATATTCATATGAATATTGAAAATAGATTAATTGAAATAATTGGTGAGGCAGGTAAAAAATTACACACCGCTCGATCACGAAATGATCAAGTTGCCACTGATATTAAATTATGGCTAAGAAAAAGAATAGACCAAATTGACCTAAGTCTTAAAAGTTTACAAAGAACACTAATTGAAAAATCAGAAATTTATTATCATCTCCTCATGCCAGGGTATACTCATCTACAAGTTGGGCAGCCAGTTACATTTGGACATTATTTGCTCGCCTATGTAGAAATGCTTGGAAGAGACAGGGGCAGATTAAGTGACTGTAGGAAAAGATTAAATGAATTGCCTTTAGGCTCTGCAGCATTAGCAGGTACCAGTTATCCGATAGATAGACATTTTGTTGCTCAAAAACTTGATTTTAGCAAACCGACAGAAAATTCTATGGATTCTGTGTCAGATAGAGATTTTGCAATTGAATTTATGTCTTCATCATCCTTGATAGCTATTCACTTATCAAGATTAGCCGAAGAGTTAGTAATCTGGTCCTCAGATAGGTTTAATTTTGTTAAACTGCCTGAAAGCTACACAACTGGATCTAGTATCATGCCACAAAAAAGAAATCCTGATGCGGCTGAATTAATAAGAGCAAAGCCTGGAAGAATATTTGGTAATTTACTTAGCTTAATGACAGTCCTTAAAGGCCTTCCGATGACCTATGGGAAAGATATTCAAGAAGATAAAGAGCCAATTTTTGATACTGCAAAAACTATTGAATTATGCATTGTAAATATGGAAGGAATGATTAAAAATCTTGAACCTGTCCCGGGCAAAATGATGGAAGCTCTTCAAAAAGGTTTCCCAACTGCAACAGATTTTGCAGACTATTTAGTAAGAAATCTTAAAATACCTTTTAGGGACGCACATCATTTAACTGGTAAAATTGTTTTATTAGCTGAAAAAAAAGAAGTTACTCTAGAGAATTTAACAATAGAAGAAATTCGAACTATAGTTCCAAATGTTGATATTTCGATATTAGATATTCTTAAAATAGAAAGTTCTGTTTCTAAAAGAACCTCATACGGTGGAACTGCACCAGACAATGTTTTACGAGCAATTAAAAAAGCTAAACAAAGGTTCTTAAAGGATTAAAAATATGAAGTTTAGATCTATAATTTTAATAATTTTATTTTTTTTAGTATTTTCATTTAATGGATGTGGAAGGAAAGATGCACCATTAAAGCCCTCACAAATAATTTCAAAACAATAGATTTCATTATGCGTAAAATTGGTTTTTATAGAGATGGAAATGGTGACTTAAATATTCAAGGCATTAAAATTACTTACTTAGCAGAAAAGTATGGAACACCATTGTTTATATATGATGCAGGTCTAATGAAAGAACGTTACAATACTTTTTTTGATACCATAAAGGAAGTTCAGGGAAATATTCATTATGCTGTTAAAGCAAATGACGCTTTAAGTGTTATAGGCTACTTTGCAAAATTAGGCTGTGGAGCAGATATAGTTTCAATAGGGGAATTTGAAAAATGTATTGCAGCGGGAATGTCACCACAAAAAATAATATTTTCTGGTGTAGGTAAAGATAACCAAGAAATTGAGTTTGCTTTGAAAAATAATATTTTACAATTTAACATAGAGTCAGAGGAAGAATTAAACGACATTTCTACAATCGCTTCTAGGCTTAAGTTAACTGCTAACATATGTTTAAGAGTCAATCCTGACATAGCTCCTAAAACTCATAAGAAAATATCAACTGGTGAAAAAGAAACTAAATTTGGTATAGATTTCCAAAATGTAAAATCAATTTACAAAAAGCTTCATCAATTGGACTTTATAAATCCAGTTGGTTTAGGAGTGCATATAGGATCGCAAATATTTGATTTTAATTTTTTTCATAGAGCATATTTAAATCTTAAAAATTTAGCTGATGAACTCAGATTTAGTGGATACACAGTACCCACTTTAGATCTAGGCGGTGGAATTGGAATAAATTATGATAATAGTTCAGAACCTGATTTTAATAATTATAAGAAGATTATCTTAAATTTGTTTAGAGAATCTGGCTATCATTTAAGTTTCGAACCTGGAAGAAGTCTAATTGCTGAAGCAGGGATACTAATTACCAAAGTGATAAGAAATAAAAAAACTAAAGAAAAAAATTTTATTATTGTTGATGCAGCTATGAATAATTTAATTAGACCTACTTTATATGACGCATATCATAAAATTGAAACAGTTAAGAAAATCAGTAATACTGAAATCACTGCTGACATAGTTGGACCAATTTGTGAGACTGGAGATTTTTTTGCCTTAGACAGGAAAATAAGTAAAGTTAATAGTAATGATCTATTAGCGATTAGAACAACTGGTGCATATTCATCGGTAATGAGATCTAACTATAATGCAAGAAAAGATGCAATAGAAGTTATGATTTATAATAAAAATGATTTTCAGATAAGAAAAGATGAAACTATGAAAGATATGATTTCTAAAGAAGAAATAATAGTATTTGATTAGAAGTCATAAATTTTTTTTATTAATGTCGCTTTTAAATTTATATTTTCTTTTTTACTATTTATTTCTAACATTTCGCTAAATTTTTTCTCAGAAAAAGGAAAAATTATTTTATCTTTAAAAGTTATAATCTTTTCTAAAATAATTTTTCTATCTTCCCTTATTGCTAAAATTTTTACTCTAGGGGCTAATATTGGTCTATTAGAAGTATTTTTAATTGTTCCTACAAATTTAACTTTTTCATTTTGAAAAGTTGCCACAAAGTTTATCATTTTTAGATGATTAAGATCGGCTAAAATTGGTAATTTAATATAATTAAAAAGTTCATTCAGTTTGTATTCATAACTTTTTGTATATTTTGGAAAATATAAAAAACTGTAACTTAACAAAACAGACCGAAAAAATAAAAGAGTAGAAAATAGAATAATTATTAACAAAAAAATGAAAGGAATAAAATTTTTTTTTGTTGAAGGATCGTTGTTTATAACTTTATTTTTAGATTTAACTTCAACTTCACCATCTTTTGTAACCTTTGAAGCTGATAATTCAGATGCTATTTCATAAACACTTTTATTTTTTTGTTCTAATACAGGATTATTTTTTGGTGACATATTTTTTGTTTTATCTTCTACGGCTGATTTTATTATAGCTAATTCGTGCTTAACTTGTTCTGACTTATTTTTAAACCTGACTTTTGTTGAAACGAACTTTTTTCTATCTTTGGTTGTACTTTGATCAAATTTTTCATGAACAATTGAGGAAACACTCCATTTTTCATTACAAACACCACATCTAAGCCACTTAATCTTTTTTGATAAGATATTTTCATCAATGTCAAATACTGTTCCACATGAATGACATGTTTCAAGCATAAAGAAATTCCTTGTGTAAGATTAGAAATTACCGATTATTATATACTAACACAGGTTTTTTTGCCAACATGTTAAAATATTAAATTGTAATGATTCAAAAATGTTACGTTCTATATTAAAAACCATTTGTATTGTTTTTATATCTTCAATTTTAACATATTTTTTAATTGGACTGGTTGAATACAAGGAAAAAATCTTATCAACTATGAAATATATAAGTAAAAAAAGTTCTGATATTGTTATTTTAACTGGTGGCACCAATAGAATTAAAGATGGATTAAAAATAATCAATAAATTTGAAAAAACATCTACTTTTAACTCTAGAATACTTGTGAGTGGAACAGGGAAAGGTTTTACGAAAACAAGCTTAGAAAAAAATATAAATTTTGATTTTGATTTCAACTTAATTGAATGTTGTATTGAACTTGATAGCATATCAATAAACACTTATTCAAACGCTATTGAAACTTTAAAATGGGCTGAAAAAAATAATATCAGTGAATTTATTTTGATTACTAGCAATTATCATATGCCAAGAGCTTTTCTTGAATTTAAATATAGAATGCCAAATCTGAAAATCTTCACTTATCCAATTACTCCAGAAAAGCATAATATAAATATGTGGTTAAGTTCATTTCAAACTTTCTCTCTTATTTTTTCTGAGTATTGCAAATTCATCGTTGCTAACTTAAGGATAGCACTTCAAAAAATATAAAGTTCTTATTAAATTTGTCCTGCATCAATAATTTTTTTTCGAATTAACCTAGTTCTCGAGAAAAACGAATGTAATTTGTCTCCATCCTTTTTTCTTATTGCTTTTTGTAAATCTGACAAATCTTCATTAAACCTTTGAAGCATCTCGAGAACTGCATCTGAATTATTAAGAAAAACATCTCTCCACATTATAGGATCTGAAGATGCTATTCTGGTAAAATCTCTAAAGCCTGATGCAGAAAATTTAATAACATCATTTTTTAGATCAGTTTCAAGATCTGATGCCGTTCCAACAATAGTATAAGCAATTAGGTGTGGCAGATGAGACGTGATTGCTAGAATTTTATCATGATATTCTGTGTTTACGATTTCTACAATTGAACCTAGTTTTTGAAAAAAATTAATCAACTTTTTTGTCTCATTAGTTTGTTTGTCTTGAACTATTAACCAATATCTATTTTCAAAAAGTGAACTAAATCCTGATTTCGGACCAGAATACTCAGTACCTGCTAATGGGTGTGAGGGTATAAAATGGACATTATCAGGTATATGAGGATTTACGTCTCTTATAACTGACCTCTTAGTTGAACCCGTATCAGTAACTATAGTATTTTTCTTGAGAAATGGTGCTATCAAATTAGCAACAGTCTTCATTGAACCTACAGGTACTGCAAGAATGACTAAATCAGCCTCTCTTACTGTATCTTTGATATCATTACATACAAAATTTGCAATCTTCATTTGCAAAACAATCTCTCTATGCATAGGGTTAATATCATATGCAAAAGTTACTAATTGATCTTCTCCTTTAGCCTTAATTGCGTGTAAAATTGAAGTTCCAATTAAACCTAATCCTATAATTGAAATTTTTTTAAAATTTAAATCCATTTTAATTATCTAAGAAATTTTTTAATTGTTTTATAAAAGTAATATTTTCCTCTTCATTACCAATAGAAACTCTTAAATAATTAGGTAGACTATATGCGTTCATTCCTCTAACTAAGATTCCTTTTTCGGCTAAAAATTTTACAGCATTTTGGGCACTATACGAACCTTCTTTTGGAAATTTTATTAATAAAAAATTAGTTATTGATGTTTGGAATTCTAAGTTCAATAATTTTAATTTTTTTTCAAACCATCGCATCCATTCTAAATTATGTGAAACAGATTTTTCTTGGAATTCTATGTCTTTTATTGCCGCAATACCTGCTAACATAGCAGCAGTGTTTACACTAAATGGTCCTCTTACCTTCATAAGATTGCTCAGAATATTTTCAGAACAATATCCCCATCCTAGCCTAAGAGAAGCTAAGCCGTGTAACTTAGAAAATGTCCTTAACATTATAACGTTTTCGTAGTTATCAACTAAACTACTTCCATCAATATAATCATTATTATTTATATATTCTGAATATGCTGCATCGTAAACCAGCAATATATTAGAAGGTATTGATTTATGTAACCTAATTACTTCTTGTTTTGGAATAAAAGTACCAGTTGGGTTATTCGCATTAGCTAAAAAAATCACCTTAGTTTTTTTATTAATATTGGAAAGAATATTATCTACATTTGCTGTAAAATTAACATCTTTTGCTATAACACCCTTTGCTCCAGCAACCGAAATAGCTTGAGGAAATTGAAGAAAACCAAATTCTGTGTAGATAGCCTCATCACTGGGCTCCAAAAAAGCTTGAGAAATTATTGAAATTAACTCATCAGAACCATTTCCTAAAATAATTTTTTTCTTATTAAGATAGTATCTATTTGCTATGGCACTTATTAAGTCGTCGCTAACTTGAGGTGGATATCTATTCAAATTATGAGTGAAAGAATTTAGCACCTTTATAGCTTTCAATGATGTTCCTAGAGCACTTTCATTTGCTGATAATCTTATCAGATTATTTATTTTGCTCTTACCAAAGTTTGGTTTGTAAGTCTCTAATTTTTCAATACTTGGTTTAGCAGCAGGATTATTCATTATTACCCCATAATTAGTCATTTTTAAGTTTAATAATATTATATTCTTTTTGATTAGTGGTTTTGTAAAGTGGAACGTTTGCTAATATATCAAAATTAACTTTAATTTCTGACTGATTTTTCAATTTGTTAGTACTTTGAATATCTATAAATCCTAACTCAACATCTTTTTTTTCTAATGCTGCCAATAAACTTACAACACTCAAAAAATAAGTGGTTTTGAAATAGTTACCAAAATGTGCAGAATAGGCTGATTGAATTTCATCATCATTTCCTGCAACTCCAATTTTAAGAACCTTTTGCATTGACAAATTAGATGAGATAATTTGGCGCCATACTTTTTCAACTAGAAACTTGTCTAAACCCAAATTAACTAATTTTTTGATTAATTCTTCTTCTCTTTTAGGATCAAAAGGGAAGCCACCTTTTTTGGCGTTCATTATCTTTGAGGCTAAAGATTGTCTCTCTTTTATTAATTGGCATAAATTAGCATCAATTTTGTCAATCTTTGATCTAAGATCATCTAAATCAGTTTCACTCATATTAATCCTTTAATATTTATTGATATATATATACTTTAATAAAATAAAATAAACTTTTTGATTATATTAATAAGTGGAATAATATAATTTAATAAATTAAGTTCTAAAATATTTTAATTTATGTGGGTAAAAATGCTTGAAATCAACATAATTAATGCTTTTTCAGATAATTATATCTATTTAATACGAAATGAAGCAAAAAACATTACAAGTGTAGTTGATCCTGGAGAATCAACTCCTGTAATAAAGTTTTTAAATGCTAGAGGTTGGAATTTAGATGAAATAGTGAACACTCATCACCATCATGATCATATTGGAGGTAATACTGAACTTTTAGAAATTTACAAATCAAAGTTAATAGGACCTATATATGATCAAAATCGTATTTCTAACATTGACATTTTAGTTTCAGATAACGAATTAATAAATGTCGCAGGAGTAAAAACGAAAGTTATTCATACCCCCGGTCATACATTAGGTCATGTTTGTTTTTATATGAAAGACGAAAAATGTTTATTTTCTGGTGATACAATGTTTTATCTTGGTTGTGGAAGAGTTTTTGAGGGTACTATGGATCAAATGTGGTCAAGCCTACTAAAACTTAGATTTTTACCTAATGATACATTAGTATATTGCGGCCATGAATATACATCTTCAAATGCAAAATTTGCCAAACACATTGATCCTAATAATAAATTGTTAGATGACGCTATCGTAGAAATAAAAAATAAACGAGAAAAAGGCTTACCAACAATTCCTTTTGAATTAGGTACTGAAAAAAATATTAACCCTTTTTTGAGGGCAGATGATCAAAAATTTATAGATTCTATTAATTTAAAAACAAGTAACCCAGAAAAGTGTTTTAGCACCATGAGGTTGAAGAAGGATAACTTTTAAATACTAGATAGTTCATAAGCAACTTCACAATTATCAAAGATGTCTGGTTTGGATATATTTACCTTTACCCCAAGGACGAATTTATTTTTTGAAATAGTGGTGTGTATTTTCTTAGTTAAAATCTCAAGTAAATCAAAATGTTTACTCTCAACTACATCAGTTACACATTTTCTAAACTGACTATAATCTTGGGTTTGTTGCAAATTATCACTTTGAGGTTCAGTATCATTAGTAAGTAATATTTCTAAGTTGACTATAATTTTTTGTTTATTTTTTTTTTCTTGTTCGTACACACCAATTGAAGCAATAAGGTTCAAGTTATTTATAAATATTTTTCTTTTTCTAATTTTCATTTTGTAATCCATATTATAAACCAACATCTCTTCTAGGAGGAGCAAGATGCGCTCCTCCATCAAGTAGTATTACGTGTCCTGTCATTGATTTAGAATGAATTATAAGTTTTATAGTATTTAAAATTTCTTCAACTGTAGAGGACGATTTTAACAAGTTTTTTTTATGAGATTTTCTAAATGCCTTTTCATCTTGTCCAGGGGCTAATAATGTAATACCAGGAGCTATACCATTCACTCTTAAACAATTTGAATATGAAAGCGCAGACATTTTTGTAAAGCCATACATTGCTTGTTTCGACAACGTATAAGTATAATAATCTGGATTAAGACCAAAAATTTTAGCGTCAATTATATTAATAACAAATCCCCGTTCACTCTTTTTCTTTTTTTTTAAATTTAAGGTATATTTAGCTAGTGCCTGTGTCAAAATTGTTGGCGCAGTAAAATTTACTGACATGTGATTGTAAAGTGATGCACTATCAAAATTAACACCATTATCATAATTGAAATAGCCAGCATTGTTTACTAAACCAGACCAGACTAAATCCTGTTCTTCTAGATCTTTAATTAATTTCTCAAGATCTGAGGTAATTGTTAGATCAGCTTGATGTAATGTTACCTTACCTCCCATTTTTAATAATTCATCTACAGTTTCTTCTGCTAATTGTTTTGATTTATTATAATGAACAGCGACACCCCAACCTTCTCTAACTAAATGAGCCGCTATTAATTTTCCTAATCTTTTTGCGGATGCAGTGACTAAAATTGTTTTATTTTTTTTTGTCAAAGTTAAGTTTCCTTTTGTAATGCTTGGTATGACATATCTCTTATTGATTTTAAATATTTATGAAAACATTTATCTTCTAATGATTTTCTAAGCCCTAATTTTTGCCAAGATTCAGAGTTTTTACTTTTAGGCGGTATAAAACTTTTAATTACATTTATGGGTGCCAATCCTGTGACTAAAACCTCATCACTTAGTAATGCTGCTTCTTCAATCGAATGTGTGACCATAATGACCGTAACGGCTTCTTTTTTAATAATTGAAGTAAGTTCTGTTGATATAATTTCTCTACTTAAATTATCTAAAGCAGCAAATGGTTCATCTAAAAGTAATAATTTAGGATTAAATAATAATGCTCTTGCAATTGCAACTCTTTGTAATAATCCGCCTGATAATTGATAAGGGAAAAATTTTGTATATTCTTGCAAACCTACATCTTTAATAACTTTATTAATTTTATTAAGTTTTTTATTTTTTTTATTTATATTTCCTAACTCAATATTCTGGTAAACATTCAACCAAGGCATAAGAGAAGCACTTTGTTGAACTAAACTAACATCAATTGATTTTTTTTTAATTATTTCGTTTTCAAATCTAATTTCACCTTTTTTACATTTAACAATACCAGAAATTAATTTTAGTAAAGACGTTTTTCCTGATCCAGAAGGACCTATAATACTTGTAAATTTTCCTTTTTTAATTTTATAACTAAAGTTATTTAAAATTTCTTTTGTGTTAAGTTTATCATCGTAAGAAAAAAAGACTTTATGAAAACTTAAGTCATCAATTGAGCAACTATTCATTGATTAGGGACTTTCTACAATATAGTCAGGAATAATATTAGTACGTTTTATCATTTTCCCTACATTTACATTTTTAAGTAAGCCATGATTAGTCATTAAAATTGATTTTAAACCAAAACTATTTGCACCTAATATATCAGTATGCAGAGTGTCTCCAACCATACCAATTTTAGACAAAGGTATGTGCCTACCAGATAATTCATTAATTCTATTCATAGCGAGATCAAAAATTGTCGGAAAGGGTTTACCTAACCAAAATGGGAGATGAATTCCATTTTTAATTAGGTGTGATACATAATATGCAGGCTCTATACTAAACTTTTCTTCATGAGGAGCAATTAAGTCTGGATTAGCTACAAATAACGGTCTAGGGTTTTCTTTTAATGAATTAAATAATAACTCTTGCCATACAGTATCCCATTGAAGAGTACCTAATAAAATAAATGAGTTCATTTCCTCAAACATTGAATAATCTTGTTCAAGTGGAACACAATTTAGATTAGGTATATTTAATTCATCCCCTATATTGCCCATAACGCCCAAAGGTCCTTCTGGCTGATTATATGATAGAAATATTTCGGCAGCTTCTCTGCTCGAGATTATTTCTTCATCAGAAAACTCTAAACCTAAAGAAGAAAGTTGTTCTCTTTTTTTATATGAATTATTGCTTGCACCATTTGTAACGACTAAAAGCGTAATATTTTTTTCTCGAGCTATATTTAACGTTTTTATAATTCCAGGTACCAATGTAGCGCCAGTATTTAAAACTCCAAACGCATCAAGTAACAATGCTTCAAATTCGTCTAAAATATTTTTTAATTTTGGAGCTAAAGTTGTCTTGTGAATATTTTCCTGATAATTCGGAAAAAAAACACGCATACCTTCATAAACATTTATTGCATTTTCTGCGTTCATATTCTTGACAGATGGCATTTCAAAATTTTCTTCAAATTTAAATTTTTCTAAAACAAACTCAGATTTTACAAAAAAGTTATCCATATTATTTGTTTATCCTATAAGATACAATTTTAATGAAAGGATCCAAATGTCAAAAAAAATCCTAATTATTGGGTCAGGAATAGCAGGAATTTCTTCATCATTAAAGTTAAAATCTTTTGGTTTAGAGTCAACTATAATTGATAAGGGTAATTTCATAGGAGGAAGAGTAGGAACTAGAAACATTGAAAGTGAAGATAATTCAAATTACTTTTTTCATGGTGCACAATTCTTTACTGCAAAATCAGACAATTTCAAAAAAGTTATCCAAAATGGAATAAACAAAGGATATATCAAAGAATATGGGAGTTTTTCGCCTCCAAGATACAGGGGTTTTAAATCTATGAGAGATTTTCTAATAAATTTATCCCAAAATCTAAGTATTACTCAAAATGTCAAAGTTTCCGATTTAAAACCTCATAATAAAAGGATAAGTGTCCTTGACGACAGAAACAATATTTGGGAAACATACGATGCAGTAATATCAACCCTTCCAGCACCACAAAATTTAGACTTAATGAAGAAATTCCCAATATTAAAAAAAACTCTTAAGACTTCTTCTTACGATGCATGTATTTCACTAATGTTTTTCTTTGATAAGAAACCTAAAAACATTCCATATTTTTTTGATTATTATAATCAACAAGGTATTTTAAGTTGGATGGCTGCTGGAAGTGATTTGCGTTTTTGGACAGCACATACTAAAGGAGATTTTTCAAATAAAAATATAAATAAAGATAAAATATTACTTAAAGATAAGATTTTCCAAGAAGTAGAGAAAGTTATTTATCAACTAGAACCAACTATAAACATTAATTTTCATAGTTTACATATTTGGAAATATGCTAAGGTAACAAATGTTTGTTCAGGACCTCAAATTGATCCAAAATTTCCTATTGTAATCGCTGGTGATTTTATGGAGGGAGCGAATATTGAGTCGGCCTTTTCTTCTGGAGAAAAAGCTGCAGAATTAATTTTCGAAAGGCTTCATTGATTTAATTAATTTTGTGTAATCTGGAA
Source organism: SAR116 cluster bacterium AG-321-A13 (assembly GCA_003283875.1). Lineage (GTDB taxonomy): Bacteria > Pseudomonadota > Alphaproteobacteria > Puniceispirillales > Marisalimonadaceae > Marisalimonas. Next base: position 26,483 of record QBXD01000015.1, read on the forward strand.
AATAAAAAATGATAAATCTTAAAAATTCTGTTTTCAAACTTGTCGAAAATGCAAAAATCAACATTAATTGTGTTAAAACAGAGAATGCTTTCAAAATACACTCTTATAAAATGAATATGTTCGCAGACATAAGAGATATTAGAGAAATCTTAAAAGATGGTCGAATTTTAGGGTATAAAAACTTACCAAGTGTCATTTTAGAATTTTGGATAGGTATTAAAGGTCAATATCAGAAAAAGTTTCTTAATGAAAGTTTTAACTTTACACTTTATTACGCCTCAGATTGGCGTTCAGCTCTTGCTACTCTCATAGCTAATAGTGTTGGTCTTTTAAACACACCTAACCAAAAAGGTGACTATAATAGATCGCTTGAACTAAATGATCCAATAGAAGAAGCTAAATAATTTGCTTTAACCTTTTTTATCAAAGAGAATAAAATTTTTAATATTATACCACTAATTTTTGTTTTTCTTTGGTCTTCAGCATTCATTACTAGCAAAATTATAGTTGATAATTCAAGCCCTTTTATGGCTCTTTCATTCAGGTTTGCTGTTGTTGCGTTCTTTTTTTTCTTATTTTTTATTTTTTTTTCAAACAATAAAAAAATTTCCTTAAAAGCCTTTAGAGACGCATCTATAAGTGGTTTATTATTCCATGGATTTTATTTAGGGGGTGTTTTTTATGCCCTTTCAAAAGGAATATCGGCTACACTAATAGCTCTAATAGTTTCTTTACAACCAATTTTAACATCTATTCTTGCGAAAATTTTTTTGAATGAGACTTTATCTAAGTTTCAGTGGTTGGGCATTTGTTTTGGGTTTTTTGGAGCATTAATTATAATTACCTCTGACATAATAGAAGGCCTAACTATTTTTGCATTTTTTGCTGGGTTGATTGGTTTAATTGCTTCATCTCTTGGCATAATATGGCAAAAGAAAATAGGATCTGATTTGCCACTTTTAGGAAATAATTTTTTACAAGCATCAAGTGCCTCAATCTTTCACCTTTTTCTTGCACTTTGTTTTGAAGATTACTTCATAAACTTTTCAAATAAGTTTATTTTAGCTATGTCATGGCAAATATTTGCAGTTTCACTTGGAGCTTTCTTGATACTGATGTGGTTGCTAAAACACAATAAAGCTAACAAAACATCTACTTTATTTTTTTTAGTTCCTCCTGTTTCAGCCTTAATGGCATTTATAATACTAAATGAACAATTTTCTTATTGTGATCTAGTTGGTTTATCTCTTTCATGTGTGGGGGTTTTTATAGTAACAAGGTCTCAGGAAAAAAATTCATAGTATAAATTATATTGTCTTTTTTTTATTAATTGTTATGTTTTAAATATCAAAGTCTTTTTGTGTGAGAGCGTTTTTTTAAACCACCGAAGGAGCAACCACCCCGGAAACTCTCAGGTACCCGAAACATAAAAAGTTGATAATCTGGAGAGCGATGAATTTTTTCATCCACCGAAGGGGTAAGCCAATTTTTTGGTCAATCTTTCAGGTTCCGTGACAGATGGGGTAAATTGTATTTTACAATAAATTTGTTACGGAGTTTCTTATGAAAAATATAGCAATTATTGGCGCAGGAATAACAGGAATAACTACTGCCTATCAACTTTTAGAAAGAGGATATACAGTTTCAGTTTTTGACAAAAATCGTTATGCAGCTATGGAAACGAGTTTTGCTAATGGAGGTCAATTGTCTGCATGCAATGCTGAAGTGTGGAATAGCTGGTCAACAATAGGTAAGGGTATCAAATGGATGCTCAAAAAAGACGCACCTCTGTTATTCAGTCCTAAATTAAATTTTCATAAAATTGGCTGGTTACTGAGTTTTATTTCTAATATTCCCAATCATAAAAAAAATACAATATTAACAGCAAAAATGGCAATAGAAAGTAGAAATGAACTTAAAAGAATTCTACAAATCGAAAAAATTAATCTAGATCTTGAAGAAAAGGGTATTATGCATCTGTGCGATAATCATGATGCTTTGAAAGAGGGAAGGAAAGTGAATAAATGGCTTGCTGAAGCTGGATTAAATCGTAAAGAAGTGACATTGGACGAAATGTTGTCCATTGAACCAACTTTAAATCTAAAAAACTTTATTGGTGGATTTTATACAAAAAGTGACATGTCTGGGGATATTCATAAATTTACTAAGTTACTTGCAGATATCTGTGAAAAAAAAGGTGTGAAGTTTTATTATGAAACAGAAATAACTACCGTTAATCACAACAAACAACAACCTATAATAATTTTTAAAAGATCCAATCAATTACAAAAACATAATTATGACGGTATTGTTATTTGCGCAGGGGTTAATAGCAAATTTATAGCTAACGGATTAGGTGATAACGTCAATATATATCCAGTTAAAGGTTATTCAATTACTTTATTACTTAATGATAAAGAAAGCGTTAATAATGCTCCTTATGTTTCGTTACTTGATGACAAAGCAAAAATAGTCTCAAGCAGATTAGGAAAAGACAGACTCAGAGTTGCTGGCACTGCTGAGTTTAATGGTTATAATAGGGATATTAGAGCGGATAGGATAAACCCCTTAATTAAATGGTGTAATGAAGTTTTTCCAAATGTATCTACGGAACATGCAATTCCGTGGGCAGGATTGAGACCAATGACACCTAGTATGGTTCCAAAAGTTGGAAGCGGTAAATTACCAGGTGTATTTTATAATACTGGTCACGGACATCTTGGGTGGACCT
>QBXD01000016.1 GCA_003283875.1 SAR116 cluster bacterium AG-321-A13
TTGTTTATTAGCTTTATCAATTTTTTCAGCTCTTTCAGCAAGTATAACAACTGCTGTTTCATTGATTTCAGCAATACCTCCATCAATCATAATGCGTGATGTAACTTTACTGTCATTATAAATGTCTATAACACCCCTATCAAGAGTGGACATTACTTTAGAATGTCTTGGTAGGGCACCTATTTGGCCATCAGATCCTGGTATGACAACCATATCAACTGGTTCAGAAACAAGTACCATTGATGGAGTTACTATTTCTAAATTAGTTGTGTCTGACATTATAACCTCATCTCAAATAATTAAAATGGACTAAGCAGCGTCTTTAGCTAACTTCTTAGCTTTTTCCATTGCTTCCTCTATAGTACCTACCATATAAAAAGCTGCCTCTGGTAAGTCATCATACTCACCATCAGCAATTCCTTTAAAACCTTTTATGGTATCATCTAAAGGCACTAATACACCTGGTGAACCGGTAAATACTTCTGCAACATGAAATGGTTGAGATAAGAATCTTTGTATTTTTCTGGCTCTATTTACAACTAATTTATCTTCTTCGGATAATTCATCCATTCCTAAAATAGCAATAATATCTTGCAGTGACTTATATTGCTGAAGAACTTCTTGTACTTTTCTTGCAACAGCATAATGCTCATCACCTACAATTCTTGGATCTAACATTCTAGAAGTAGAGTCAAGTGGATCAACTGCAGGATAAATCCCTATTTCAGCAATTTGCCTTGATAAAACTGTTGTAGCGTCCAAGTGTGCGAACGATGTAGCTGGTGCTGGATCAGTTAAATCATCTGCTGGAACATAAATAGCTTGTACAGAAGTTATAGATCCTTTTGTTGTCGTTGTAATTCTTTCTTGTAAAGCACCCATATCTGTCGCTAATGTTGGTTGGTATCCAACAGCTGATGGTATTCTACCTAATAATGCAGAAACTTCAGATCCAGCTTGAGTAAATCTAAAAATATTATCAACAAAGAAAAGAACATCTTGACCCTCTTGGTCTCTAAAATATTCTGCTAAAGTTAATCCTGTTAAAGCTACTCTTGCTCTAGCTCCTGGAGGCTCGTTCATTTGTCCATAAACTAATGCGGCTTTTGATCCAGGACCATCTGGAACAATAACACCAGATTCTACCATTTCGTGAAAAAGATCGTTACCTTCTCTAGTTCTTTCTCCAACTCCCGCAAAAACAGAATATCCACCATGAGCCTTAGCTACGTTGTTGATAAGCTCCATAATTAAAACAGTTTTACCAACACCAGCTCCTCCAAAGAGACCAATTTTTCCACCTTTTGCGTATGGTGCTAACAGGTCCACAACTTTTATACCTGTAACCAAAATATCTGCAGATGTTGACTGGTCAACATACTCTGGTGCGTCTCTGTGGATCGGTAAAGAGGTTTTTGATTTGACCGGTTTTCCGTCATCTACAGGATCACCTATCACATTAAGAATTCTTCCTAAGGTTTCTGGTCCAACAGGTACTGTTATAGGTGCCCCAGTTTGAATAACTTCCATTCCACGAACCAAACCGTCTGTACTATCCATAGCAATAGTCCTGACCTCGTTTTCTCCAAGATGTTGTGCAACTTCCAAAATTAATTTTTGCCCACTATTATCAACTTGTAAAGCGTCTAAGATCAAAGGAAGATCAGAATCAAACTCAACGTCTACCACAGCTCCAATAACTTGTGATATTTTACCATTTTGTTTGGCAGATGATTTTTTAGCCATATTTTTTCTCCGTTTATTTTGTATTATAAAGCTTCCGCGCCTGATATAATTTCTATTAGTTCTTTCGTAATGACCGCTTGTCTTGTTCTATTGTATTGAAGAGTAAGATTATCTATCATATCACCTGCATTTCTAGTCGCATTATCCATTGCTGTCATTCTTGCGGCCAATTCGCTTGCTGTACTCTCTATCTGAGAGCTAAATAACTGGGTGGCTAAATTGCGTGGTAATAAATCATTTAAAATCTCTTCTTCACCTGGTTCAAAATCGTAAATAGAACTAGAATTATCTTGTTCTATCTCATTTTGTTTAACTTCAACTGGTATAAGAGATTTAAAAGTAACTTCTTGTGTAATGGCTGAAACAAATTTGTTATAAATAACTTTACAAACTCCAAATTGTCCATCCTCAAATAAATCTATGATTTTTTTGGCTAAAACTTCAGCATCAGAGTAATTTGGCTTTGCTGATTTACCATCTATTTTTTCAACAAAGAGTTCACCAAAATCCCTATTAAGCGCATCAGCTGATTTTTTACCAACCATAAGTAATTTAACTTCTATTCCGTCATCTTTTAATTTTTTTACCTCAGATCTAACAGTTCTCGTAATTGAGCCGTTGAAACCACCACATAAACCTCTATCTGCAGAAAAGACTACTAACAAATGAGTTTTATTTTCTGGTTTTCCAGCCAGAAGATCTATTGAACTTCCGGAAGCCTTAGATGCAATTTTAGAAACTATATTATCCATAAGAGACGTGTAGGGTCTGGAGGCTAAAGCTTGTTCTTGAGCCTTCCTCAATTTTGCAGCTGCCACCATTTTCATGGCAGATGTTATTTTTTGCGTGGACTTTACGGAACCAATCCTATTTTTAAGGTCTTTTAAAGAAGGCATTTTAACCTATTCCTTTTGCATTAACACGATAATTAAGAAAAATTCTTTACTAACTGATCTAAAGTATCTTTAAGAGATTTTTCTGTATCATCTGAAATTGCTTTATCTTTTCTAATTGAATCTAAAACCTTAGAACTTTTGGTATTTAATTTTTGCAGAAGTGCTTGTTCGAACTCACCTATCTTTTGTGTAGGAATTTGGTCTAAATAACCCTTAACACCTGCAAATATCACAGCTACTTGCTCTTCAACCTCCATTGGTGAATATTGCGATTGCTTTAATAATTCAGTTAATCTTTCACCTCTAGATAAAAGTTGTCTAGTAGAAGCGTCCATATCAGAAGCAAATTGAGCAAATGCAGCCATTTCTCTGTATTGAGCAAGATCTAACTTAATCGTTCCAGCTACTTGTTTCATAGCTTTTATTTGAGCAGCAGATCCAACCCTGGAAACTGATAAACCTACATTCACAGCCGGTCTAATACCTTTATAAAACAATTCAGTTTCTAAAAATATTTGACCATCTGTAATTGAGATAACGTTAGTTGGTATAAAGGCAGAAACATCTCCTCCCTGCGTTTCTATTATTGGAAGTGCTGTTAAACTGCCAGACCCATTATCTCCATTTAATTTAGCAGCCCTTTCTAATAAACGAGAATGTAAATAAAATACGTCACCAGGATAAGCTTCTCTTCCTGGAGGTCTCCTTAAAAGAAGTGACATTTGTCTATATGCAACGGCTTGTTTAGATAAATCATCGTATACAACGACTGCATGCATTCCATTATCTCTAAAAAACTCACCCATAGCAGCTGCTGAATAAGGTGCTAGAAATTGCATTGGTGCAGGGTCTGAAGCAGTAGCTGCTACCACAATTGAATATTCTAGGGCTCCTCTTTCTTCTAAAGTTTTAACAATTTGAGCTACAGTTGATCTCTTTTGGCCAACAGCTACGTATATACAAAATAATTTTTTAGTATCGTCTTTACCTGCCTTATCATTAGTACTTTTCTGATTTAAAAAAGTATCTATAGCTATAGCTGTCTTGCCAGTTTGTCTGTCACCAATAATAAGTTCTCTTTGCCCTCTACCAACAGGAATTAATGAATCTATGGCCTTTAGTCCAGTCTGCATTGGTTCACTGACTGATTCTCTTGGCATAATACCAGGGGCCTTTGACTCAACTCTTGTCCTTTTAACATTTTTTAATGCGCCTTTTCCATCAATGGGATTACCTAATGCATCAACCACCCTCCCAAGAAGTCCTTTGCCGATAGGAACATCAACAATAGAACCTGTTCGCTTTACAACATCTCCTTCTTTAATAGTCTTATCACTTCCAAAGATAACAACACCCACGTTATCTCTTTCTAAGTTCAAAGCCATTCCAGCAATGCCACCAGGAAACTCGACCATTTCACCTGCTTGAACTTGATCTAGACCATGAACTCTCGCTATTCCGTCACCAACAGATAAAACTTTACCTATCTCTGTCACTTCAGCTTCTGCTCCAAAGTTTTCAATTTGGTCTTTTAATATTGTTGATATTTCTGCTGCACGAATATCCATTAATTTACACCTCTCATGGCTATTTCAAGTCTATTAAGTTTAGTTTTAATCGAGTTATCGATCATTTTTGAGCCAATTTTGACTATGAGTCCTCCAATTAGAGTTTCATCAACTTTTGTTGACAAAACTATTTTTTTGACCCCGGTAGCTTTAGATATCGCCGATTCTACTTTACTTTGTTGTGCTTTATCTAATTCAAAAGATGAAGTAACTTCAGCCTGAACTTCACCATTGCTTCTAGATACTTCAGATAAGAAAACATCTATTATTTCATGTATTAAAATCAAACGACCATTATTAGCTAAAGTACCACAAAATTTAATGGTTAAACTGTCAGCCTTTGCTTTTTTTAAAATTTTAACAATAGAAGATAGTTTATTAGCTTTAGTTACGGCAGGTGATTTGATCATATTCTGAAATAAATCATTACTTTTTAGTATTCCTTTTAATGATTCAAAATCTTTAACTATTTTAGATATAATTTTTTTTTCTTTAGCTAACTCATGTAAAGCTTTAGCATATCTACCTGATAATCCAGATGATCCGCTCATCTTAATATTTCCTTATATTTAAAATAAAAATATAAGGATTGCTAACACAGCATTGATCTCAATGCAAGCAACAAGGTAGTCATATTAAATTAATTTTACATAAAGGAAAAAGGGTCAATATCTATAGTCAACTTAACATTATGCGGAGTTTTAATTTTTTTTGTCCAATTCAAAAGGACATCTTGAATATTAACTGTTTTATCTGATTTGATTAAAAATCTTCGTCTATATTTTCCCCTTAAAAAATATAAAGGAGCTGGAGCTGGCCCAAAAATCTTAACATTTTTAAATAATGGCGCTATCCTTAATAATTCCGATGCAAAACCGTCTAATTTTCTTTCATATTTAGAGGATAAAATTATGGCTGCCAATCTCCCAAAAGGAGGCATATTAGCGTTTTTCCTTGATGAAAGTTCTTTTTCAAAAAAATCATCTCGATTATTTTTGGCGATTGCCCTAATTATTGGATTCTCATTATCGTAGGTTTGAAGAAAAACAACACCTTTGTCCTGTTCATCTATTGAGTGTCTTCCAGATCTACCTGATACTTGTTGTAAAAGTTGAAAACTTCGTTCTGACGCCCTTAAATCACCCCCAGATAAGCCAACATCACTGTCGATGATTCCAACTAATTTTAAATCTGGAAAATCATGCCCTTTGGCAATCATCTGAGTACCTATTATTATATCTACTTTATTATTTTTTATCTTTTCAAGTGTCTTTACTAATGTTTTTTGACTTTTCATAGTATCACTTGAAAGTACTGTTAATTTAGCTTCAGGAAATAATTGATTTATTTCTTCCTCAATGCGCTCAACTCCTGGTCCACATGCTTTTATTTGCCCTTCAGCTCCACATATATCGCAAGTGTTAGAAATTCTTTTTGTATAACCACAATGATGACAAACCAATGTATTTTGTGATCTATGTTCAACTAACCATGTTTCACAATTAACACATTTAATTTTATTGCCACAAGAGTTGCAAATAGTTAATGGTGCATAACCTCTTCTATTTAAAAATAGTAAACTTTGTTCTCTATTATCTAATTTAGATTTTATTTCATTTGTTAATACTGAAGATATCCATTTACCTCGCTTAGGAGTATTAGCCTTTAAATCAATAAGTTTTATATCAGGTAAAGCGGCTCCAGTTGCTCTCTTTGGTAAGGTTAAGTGAATATATTTACCTATTTTCATATTATGGTAAGTTTCTAACGAAGGTGTGGCAGATGCTAAAACTATCGGTACAGAAGATCTGATAGCTTTATAGATTGCCATATCTCTAGCGTTATATCTTACGCCTTCTTCCTGTTTAAACGCTGGGTCATGCTCTTCATCAACAATAATTAAACCTAGATTTAGAATAGGAAGCATTAATGCAGATCTTGCGCCAACGATAACCCTAGCTGAACTATTTAACGCGGATAACCAGATTTGTTTCTTTTTTGTTTTTGTTATTCCAGAATGCCAGACTAAAGGTGCAAAAGAAAAACTTTGGTGAAACCTTTTTTCCCAATCTGGTGTTAAAGATATTTCTGGAAGCAAAATTAAAATTTGCTTACCTTCATCTAAACAAGTTTTAACTGTTTGAAAATAAGTCTCAGTCTTACCAGAACCTGGAACACCATCCAGCAAAAAACAATCTGGTTTCTTTTTCTTTATTGAGACATTAATTTTTTCAACTGCAATTTTTTGTTCTGAGTTCAATAATTTGTTAATTTCAAACTTTATTTTGTTATAGTTAGGAACTTTTAAGTTTGAATAGGCTTGCTTTTTTACCAACTCTTCAACAATAAGATTTTTTTTAGTCATATCTTTTAAAATTGATTTAGAGACACCGGTATTGTCTATCAGATCCTCTTGGAATACAGCTTGTTTTGATTTAAATAAAAAATCTAAAATAAGTTTCCTCTTAGACGTGATTTTATATTTGTTAATTTCTTCTATTTCTTCACTATCTTGAAACTTGCTTTTATATACTTTTTTATATTCTGTAGATGTTATTGCCTCGACAGGAGATAAAACCATCTTAAGGACTAATCCTTTATATGCACAATACCAATTTGCTAAAAAATTAATTAACTCTATAGAAGGTCGGGGTATAGGATTTATTTCATATATTTCTTCAATTCTTTTTAACTTTTCCTTAGGTATAGTTCTTGTACCCTCACCAACAATAATTCCAACATTTTTTCTTTTTCCAAAAGGAACTAATACAACTTGTCCTACGCAAACACCATCTTTTTTACTTTCAACTGAATAATCAAATGGTTCATTAAATGGACCACTTACAAGAACAGCAACTTCATTTGATTTTATATTTTTCATTAATCATCTTTATGAAATTATTTTAAAGCTAAATATAGTTATCATTATTTACATAATGTATTATAAAGTATGTTTAATGAAATATTAGTTTTTTTTAATTATAAAAACCCATAAAGGATGAAAGATGGAATTATTCATAGATACTGCTGAAATTGATGAAATAAAATCATTAAATGTTACTGGATTAATTGACGGAGTTACAACAAATCCCTCTTTAATAGCTAAATCTGGACGAAATATCATTGAAACCATTGAAGAAATTTGTAATGAGGTGTCAGGACCCGTAAGTGCAGAAGTTACAGCAACCGATTTTGATAACATGCTTTTGGAAGGTAAAAAACTATCTGCAATTGCTCAAAATGTTGCCATCAAAGTACCTCTTACTTTTGATGGTCTTAGAGCATGCAAAGCATTTTCAGATGACGGGATTATGGTAAATGTAACCTTATGTTTCAGTTCCGCTCAAGCACTTTTAGCAGCAAAAGCAGGTGCTTCTTTCATATCGCCTTTTATTGGAAGACTAGATGATATAGGTGCAGATGGTATGAACTTAATTTCAGAGATAACTGAAATTTATGATATTCATGGATATGAAACAAAGGTTCTTGCTGCCTCAATAAGAAGTGTCCAAGATATTATAGACACAGCAAAATTAGGTGCAGATGTTGCAACCATTCCACCAAAGTTTTTAAAAGCCATGTACAATCATCCACTTACCGATAAGGGTCTAGCAGATTTCTTATCTGACTGGAAAAAAACAGGTCAATCAATTTTATAAGTTGATTTATGGATACTATAAAACAAAATAATATCTTAAACACAAAAAATAATTTTGTTTTACCTTGGATTAAATATTTAAAAAATATTAGAGGGTATGGGGTGCATACTCTTGATGCCTATAAAAGGGATGTAGTAGAATTTTTAAAATTTTGTACTGAAAGAAATCATGACTTTTTATCTCCAGATAAGTATATTTTAAGAGAATTCTTATCAGTATTGTCTGAACGAGAATTATCAAGACCGACAGTTGCAAGAAAAATATCTAGTTTAAAAAATTTTTTTAAATTCTTATTGAAAGATAAAGTTATTTTATCTCTTGATATATCTATTTTCAAAAGTCCTAAACTTAAAAGAAGTTATCCTAAATCTATTGATTCGGATCTTGTCGCTAAAGCTTTTGTATCACTAATGGATAATGAAAATGACCAATGGATTAACCTTCGAGATAAAGCTGTAATGTTATTATTATATGGTTCAGGTCTTAGAATAAGTGAAGCATTATCTCTTAAAAAGAAAGAAGCTCCAAAAAGTGACTGGTTGAGAGTAAAAGGAAAAGGTAATAAGTATAGAGATGTACCCTTGTTACCTATAATCTGTGAGGGCGTTAAGGAATATCTTGACCTGTGCCCATATGATGTAAAAGAAGATGAACCACTGTTCCTTGGAAAAAGAGGTGGAGAACTTTCTCCAAGAATTATTCAAAGGAGAGTTGAAAATTTAAGATATGAATTGGGCTTACCATCTCATGCTACCCCACATGCACTTCGACATGCATTTGCAACTCATTTACTGTCTGGTGGAGCAGATCTAAGAGCTATTCAACAACTTTTGGGTCATTCAAGTCTTTCGACAACCCAAAGATATACTGACGTCAATGAAAGTGAATTACTTAAGTTACACAAAGCAATACACCCTCGCTCATAAAAAAAGGCGGTTAAACCGCCTAATTTAATTTTTAGTTAGTTATTATTATATCAAATCAAATCTGTCTGAGTTCATAACTTTATTCCAAGCAGATATGAAGTCTCTGATAAATTTATCATGTGAGTCACTACATGCATAAACTTCTGCTATAGCCCTTAATTGAGAATTTGAACCAAATGCTAAATCTACACGTGTAGCAGAACTGATTTTTTCGCCTGTTGATCTATTTACACCTTGATAAGAATTATTGTTAACTGGTTTCCATTCAATACCCATATCAAGAAGTTTTAAGAAGAAGTCATTTGACAATTTACCTGATGGCTCTGAAAAAACACCTTGGCCGTTAGTAGTAATGCCTAGGGATCTCATGCCACCAATTAGAACTGTCATTTCAGGGGCTGTAAGACCCATGATCTGAGCTCTATCTAAAAGCATCTCTTCAGGGCTAACACCATAGTCTTCCTTTTGAAAGTTTCTAAAACCGTCTACTACTGGCTCTAAAACTGCAAAAGAGTCAACATCTGTATTTTCCTGAGTTGCATCACCTCTTCCAGGAATAAACTCAAGACTTTGTCCAGAAGCTTTTTCAATTCCTACATTTCCAGCTAAAACAATTATATCAGCCATAGATGCACCTGTCTTATCTGAGATACCAGAATAAATGTCTAAGATTTTAGATAGCTCATTTGGCTTATTTACTTCCCAACTTTTTTGTGGCTCAAGACGTATGCGGGCTCCATTTGCTCCACCACGCATGTCTGTTCCTCTATATGTTGAAGCACTTGCCCAAGCAGTCTCAACCATTTCTTTAGTTGATAATCCGCTTGCTGAAATAAGCGATTTAACAGCCTCAACATCATAATCTTTATTGCCGGCAGGAACTGGATCTTGCCAAATTAACTCCTCTTCAGGAACTTCAGGTCCTAAATAACGAGTTTTTGGCCCCATATCACGATGTAACAATTTAAACCAAGCTCTAGCAAAAGCATCTTGAAATTGGTCTGGATTCTCATGGAATCTTTTAGAGATCACTTTATAAGAAGGATCTTCTCTAATCGCCATATCGGCAGTTGTCATCATAGTTGTTACTTTTATAGAACCATCTTGAGCATCTGGCGCTAAGTCTTCTTGTTTTGGGTTAATAGGATGCCATTGATAAGCGCCTGCAGGGCTCTTGACTAATTCCCATTCGTAACCCAAAAGAAGATCAAAATACCCATTGTCCCACTGTGTTGGATTAGCAGTCCACGCACCTTCAATACCACTTGTAATAGTATCTCTTCCAACACCTGAACCAAATGAGTTTTGCCATCCAAATCCCATTTGCTCTATTGGAGCTCCCTCTGGTTCTGCACCAACATATTTGTCAGGATCAGATGCTCCATGAGCTTTACCAAAAGTATGACCACCTGCTGTAAGAGCGACTGTCTCTTCATCATTCATAGCCATTCTTGCAAAAGTTTCACGAATATCTCTAGCACTTTTTAATGGGTCAGGATTACCGTCAGGACCTTGAGGATTCACATAAATTAATCCCATTTGAACAGCACCAAGAGGCATTTCTAATTCTCGATCACCTGAATATCGTTTATTTTCTAACCACTCATTTTCTTGGCCCCAATATATATCTTCAGGTGGAGACCAAATATCGGCACGACCACCACTAAAACCAAATGTCTTACCGCCCATAGATTCAATTGCGACATTTCCTGTCAAAATAAACAAGTCAGCCCAGCTAATTTTATTTCCATATTTTTGTTTAATGGGCCATAATAATCGTCTTGCTTTATCTAAATTACCATTATCTGGCCAGCTGTTGAGTGGTGCAAAACGCTGATCTCCGGTCCCACCACCGCCGCGGCCGTCACTTGTTCGGTATGTTCCGGCAGCATGCCAAGTCATACGAATGAAAAAAGGACCATAATGTCCGTAGTCTGCTGGCCACCATTCTTGTGAGTCAGTCATTAAATCATTTAAATCTTTTTTCAGTGCTTGATAGTCAAGTTTTTTAAACTCTTCTCTGTAATCAAAGTCCAAACTCATAGGGTTTGATCTTTTATCATTTTGATGAAGTATGCTTAGATTTAATTGATTGGGCCACCAATCACGATTTGACGTACTTACACCACTATTTGTAGTGGCTGAACCATGCATTACTGGGCATTTGCCTATGTCATCCATAAGGAATCCTTTCTCAAGAGATATATTGAATTTATTGTTTTAAAAATATGAATTGTGTAGATATATGTCAAGTAGTTTAGAACGGTTTTAAAGTAAAAAATTTAATTATGTCTCTTTAATTTTATTATAACTTCAATACCGTTGTTTAAATACCCTTGAGGGATTTCAGGTAGCTTATGCAAACTTATCTCTTCGTTTTCAATATCTATTAACTCACCAGTCTCTTCATTTAAAAAATGGTGATGATAATCCGTATTTGTATCAAATATTGCTGTATCTTTAGAAGTTTCAACTTGTTTTATAAGTCCACAATTTTTAAATTTTTTTAAGCAGTTATATACAGTGGCTATAGACATAGAATTACCAGATGAATTAATTTCATCTTGGAGATTTTCAGCGGTAAAATGTCGATTAAAACCATTTAATAGTATATCAGCGACTATCATCCTTTGTTTAGTAGGTCTAAGTCCTGCATTTCTTAATTTTTCTTTATTATTCATAACTTAAATTATATACTATTTGATAATCGTTCTCAATATTCAAATATTATTATATTTAAATAATGTCAAGTTTGTTGTTTCTCACTTTACGAAACTATAATAAAATGTGATCTTCTTTTTGATAGGAAAATAAATGACAAGACCATGTGATCTAAACGCTACTGAAGCAAGAAAGTTAATTGGTAACAAACAACTTTCACCCGTTGAATTAACTACAAGTTGTATTGAACAGATAGAAAAACACAATCCTTCAATAAACGCGGTTGTAGCAATTGACAAAAATGACGTATTAAAACAGGCCAAAAAAGCTGAAAACGAAGTTATGTCAGGATCAGAACTCGGGATACTACATGGTCTCCCAGTTGGAATTAAAGATTTAAATACGGTAAAGAATTTACGCTCAACTTCTGGATCCAAAATTTATGAAGATAGAATACCTAAAAGCGATGATACTATAGTTGAAGATATTAGAAACGAAGGTGCAATTATATTTTGTAAAACCAACACTCCAGAATTTGGGGCTGGAGGAAACACGAAAAATAGAGTTTATGGTGCCACTTCTAATCCATTTGATATTACTAAAACTCCAGCAGGCTCCTCAGGTGGAAGTGCAGCTGCATTAGCAACAAACATGATGCCATTGGCAAATGGAAGTGATTACGGAGGGAGCCTTAGAACTCCAGCAGGTTTTTGTGGTGTTACTGGTTTTAGACCTTCGCCTGGACTTGTTCCCGCTACGGAAGCCTCTGTTGGCTTAAACCCTTTTTCAGTTCAAGGTCCTATGGGAAGAAATGTTTCGGATACTTACCTACTACTTCAATCTCAAGTTAATTTAAACAGAATAGATCCATTTTCTGGCCTAGATAGTTTATCAATGCCCGATGAACTGTTAGGTGCAGATTTATCTGGAATTAAAATGGCTTTTTCATCTGATCTTGGATGCGCTCCAGTCGATAACGATATAAAATCAACGTTTTTAAAAAAGATTGATACTTTTAAAAGTAATTTTCTAACAGCCGATCAAGGTGAACCAGATTTTCTAGATATTCACAGTTGCTTTGAAGTTATTAGAGGCTTTAACTATGTTGCTTCGCATAAAGACAAACTTGATAATTATAAAGATTTATTGGGACCGAATGTAATTGATAATGTTGAAAGAGGATTAAAGTATAGTCTTGCTGACGTTTCATCAGCCCATGTCATGCAAACAAAAATATATAAAAACTTTCGAAATTTTTTTAATGATTATGATGTCTTAATCTGCCCTGCTGCATCAGTATCACCTTATCCACACGAGCAATTATTTGTAGATAATATTAATGGCGAAAAATTGCCAACTTATATGCGCTGGTTATCACTAAGTTATGCATCAACAATGGCAATTCCATGTGTCTGGGCATTACCATGTGGGTTAGATCATAAAGAAATGCCTTTCGGCATCCAATTAATTGCTCCTGCTGGTAGAGATGTAGAGTTATCAGAAATTGCGAAAAGCTTAGAAACAGTTTTAATGATAAATGAAAAAACTAAAAGACCTACACCATTAATAAAATAATTTAATAAGGTTTAAAGATGAACGAAATAAAAACAGACGAAAACCTCCGTATTAAAGGGTTCTTTGATGATCAAACATCTACGATAAGCTACGTGGTTCATGACAATATAGAAAAAAAATGTGCTGTTATTGATAGTGTCTTAGATTTTGATTATTCGTCTGGTGACATAGATTATGTAAATGCAGATAAAATAATATCTTATGTTGATCAAAATAAATTAAATGTAGAATGGCTTATTGAGACTCACGTCCACGCAGATCACTTATCTGCTTCTCCTTATATTCAAAAAAAACTTGGAGGTAAGATAGGGATATCTGAAAAAATTTCAGATATTCAAAATATTTTTGGGAAAACATTTAATGCTGGTACCGAGTTTCAAAGAGATGGTAGTCAATTTGATAAACTATTTAAAGATAATGATAAGTACAAAATTGGAAATATAAATTGTAAAGTCATTAATACACCAGGCCATACCCCTGCGTGTACGGCTCATGTTATTGGAAACTCTATTTTTGTAGGTGACACATTATTTATGCCTGACTTAGGTAGTGCAAGAGCAGACTTTCCAGGTGGAGACGCCCGCCAGCTTTATAGATCGATACAGAAAATATTAAGTTATCCTGATGAAACAAGAATTTTTGTTTGTCACGATTACCCACCTTCTTCAAGAGAAGTTAAATGGTCAACAACAGTTGGTGAACAAAAAGAAAATAATGTTCATGTTAAAACATCAATTTTAGAAGATGAATTTGTTAAGATCAGAGAAGCTAGAGATAAAACACTAAACATGCCAAAACTTATTATTCCTTCAATTCAAGTCAACATGAGGGCCGGCAACCTACCACCACCAGAGGACAACGGTAGTGTTTACATAAAGGTTCCTATCAATAGTATAAAAAATTTAGTCTAAATCTTTAAGAACAGATTGAACAATTTCGAAAATTTTATCAATGTCATGTTTTTCTGCTATTAACGGCGGTGAAAAAGCTAGAGTATCTCCTGTAACTCTTAACATCAAACCTTTGTGCCAAGCTTTTTTCATAGCTTCATAACCACGAGCACCAACTGCTCCTGGCCTTGGAGCAATCTCTATAGCAGCGACCAAGCCTAAATTTCTGATATCAATGACATTTTTATCATTTTTAAGTTGATGAATTACACTTTCCAAATACTTTGCTGTTTTACCTGCTTTATTGAATAAATCTTCATCTCTATAAATGTCTAAGGCAGCTAGACCTGCTGCTGAGGCAATTGGGTGTCCAGAATACGTATATCCATGAAAAAGCTCTATTGGCATATCGGCTTCATCCATCATAGTATCATATATTTCTTTGGATACTACAGCTGCTCCCATTGGAATTATACCATTGGTAATCGCCTTAGCACATGAAATAATATCAGGTATAACTCCAAAATATTCTGAAGCAGTGGCTTTTCCTAAGCGACCAAAACCAGTTATTACTTCATCAAAAATTAATAAAATATCATGCTTATCACAAATTTCTCTTAATCTTTTTAAGTAATTTTTAGGTGGTGGGAGAACCCCTGTTGATCCTGCTATTGGCTCAACAATTACTGAAGCAATTGTGGATGCATCGTGAAGAGCTACAATGTTTTCTAAGGTGTCAGCCAAATAATCACCATGTTCAGGAGACCCTTTAGAAAATTTATTTTTATCTGGCAGGTGAGTGTGAGATATATGATCAACACCAGAGAGTAGTGTTCCAAAATACTGTCTATTTCGTGGCATACCTCCAACAGAGATCCCCCCAAAACCTACACCATGATACCCTCTTTCACGACCAATTAATCTCGTCTTTGTCCCTTTTCCTCTAGCCCTATGGTAAGCTAAAGCAATTTTAAGAGTGCTGTCCACAGCCTCTGAACCAGAATTTGTAAAAAAGACATGATCTAAACCCTTAGGAAATAAGTCAGCAACACGACTTGCTAATTCAAAAGCTTTTGGATGTCCATATTGAAAACTTGGGGCAAAATCTAAAGTGGCCGCTTGTTGAGAAATTGCTGACGTAATCTCTGGTCTATTATGTCCTGCGTTGACACACCATAATCCAGCAGCACTGTCTAAAATATCTTTGCCAGTTTCACTTTTGTAATACATGCCATCAGCTGAAACAACCATCCTAGGGTCTTTTTTGAAATCCCTATTGGCAGTAAATGGCATCCAATAAGATTCTAAGTCGTTCAATCTTTTCATAATATATCTCCAAAAGCTTAACCATAAAAATGGCTTCTTATCCCATTACTGTGACAAGATGAATTGACTAGGTCAAGTTAATGATTATTTTGCTAAAAAAATAAATCATTATGAACACCAAGTTTTGGTGCTTTTTCCTCTATTTTAGCTTTTCTAAATTGATTGTCTATAGGAACAGGTAAGGCAGGTATTTCGTGTCCTTCTTCACTTAAAATTTTTCTTGAAAAAATCTCCCTTACTTTAAAATGGTTGTCATTTATAGCTTCTTCCAATGATTTAACTATAGAACAACAACAATCAGCTTTTTCAAAAACATCAAACCAATGATCTTTATTTTTTAATTTAATTATATCTCTGATTCTCTGAATAACTTTTTTTGGATTATCATCCATATTTATATATTTTTTAGGTAAATCTATTGCCTCACAAAACTTATTCCAAAACCTATCTTCTAAAGGTGCAGCTGCCAAATAACTTCCATCTTTTGTCTCATAAATATTATATCTAGGAGATCCCCCAGATAAAGTTGAGTCAGAGTTACCGGGCCAAGTGTTTTTTGAAAAGCCGGATCCTAACCCCCAAAACATAAAGGGGAATAGATTGTCTGTCATTGAAATATCAATGTAAGATCCTTCCTGGTTCATATCTCTTTTTCTGAGGGCCAACAAAATATTTATTACGGCCGGATATGATCCACCTGCTATATCAGCGATTAATCCTGGGGGGACTACTGTCTTGTCACTACTTCCCATACTTAGGGCTAACAACCCTGTGTTTCCAATGTAATTTAGATCATGACCTGCTACCATACTTTTAGGACCTTTTTGTCCATAGCCAGTTATAGAGACATAAATTATTTTCTTATTAATTTTTTTTAAAGTTTCATAATCTAAACCAAGCCTCTTCATAACGCCCGGTCTAAATTGTTCAATTATAATATCAGTCTCTCTAATTATAGGCTCCAAAATTTTTAAATTTTTTGGATCTTTAAGATCTAATGATAAACTCTTCTTTCCTCTATTAAGCATTGAAAAAGATACACTTTGATCATTCCATTTAGGCTCAGACAGCCTTATTTCATCACCAATCTCAGGTCTTTCAATTTTAATAACTTCTGCACCAGTTTCTGCTAAAAACAAACTTGCAAGTGGTCCCGGTAAGAGAGTAGAAAAGTCGATAACTTTAACACCTACGAGAGAACCTTTTATTGAGTCATTCATCTTAAAATCCTTAATTATTTATAAAAGATCTCTTTGACTTAAATTCTTTATCATTGAAGCTATTCCAAAATCCCACTGTGGACAAACTGTGGATAAGTTCACATAATTTATTAATTCTCCCAAATTTGGTTCTGAAATTGTAACCTTGTCTCCAATTTTATGAGTAAAGCCTTCACCAACAACATCTCTATCTTCTGTAGGGGCGAATAAAGTGCCCAAAAACAACATAAATCCGTCTGGATATTGATGATGTCTACCTATAGTTTGGCTTACAAGATCTTCTGGATCCCTACTTATTTCAGACATAGAGCTTGAACCATTAAGCACATAATCATCTTTACCCTCGACTTTGAGAGATATATGGGCTGATTTCATGTCATTAAGGGTGTAGCTTTCATCAAAAACTCTTATAAATGGTCCTATTGAACAAGAGGCATTATTATCTTTTGCTTTGCCTAAAAGGAGAGCAGAACGCCCTTCTACATCTCTTAAATTAACATCATTACCAAGAGTAGCTCCTTTAATTACTCCTTTACTATTAACTGCTAAAACTATTTCTGGCTCTGGATTATTCCAATTAGAAATTGGATTTAAACCAACTTCTGCTCCAAAACCAACAGATGATAAAGTTTGGGCCTTAGTGAAAACTTCAGCATCTTTACCTATTCCAACCTCTAAATATTGTGACCATAAACCTTCACTAATAAGCGCCTTTTTAACTTCATTAGCTTTTTGCGAACCAGGAATGATATTTTGCAAGCTATCGCCAATTAATCCCCCAATATGATTTCTCAGACTTTCTGCTTTCTTGGGATCACCTGCTGCTCTTTCTTCAATAACTCTTTCAACCATAGATTTTGCAAACGTAACACCACACGCTTTAATAGCTTGGAAATCACAGGGTGCGAGCAGAGATATATCTGAGTTTTTTTTCATACTGGATTGAAATAGAATTTCAGTAGAAACTAGTTTAGTACTCTCACAACGGTCTATATATTCTTTGATATCCTTGAGCTCAAGTAAATCTCTTATAGTGGGAATTTCTTTAGATGTTATGTCGTATACATAGTTGTCTTTTATAGTTACTAAACAAGGACCACCTTGTGCGGTGTTCCAAACTCTTCCGACAAAACATCCTTCTGTATAATTCATTACTCACCTCCTCAAAGCTTATAAGATTAATATAAATGAAAATTTGAATAATTAAATTTAATTATATAATGTTTATGTTTAATTACTTTAATGGAGTGTTGTAATGAGTGCGTTTTTTGAATTAAGAATTTATCAGATTTCTCCTGGAAAAATGGATGAATGGGTATCATATATGGAAAAAACTATCATGCCTTTTCAAGTGGAAAAAGGTATGGTTATTCATGGAAGTTTTGTCATGGACAGTTCCGATCAATTTGCTTTGGAAAATGGCGAACGCGTTATGAATTCCGAAGAAAAAGGTAATACCTATGTCTGGATTAGAAGATTTGAAAATCAGGAGGAAAAAATAAAGCTTTATAAAGATGTTTATGAAAGTAAAGAGTGGTTAGAAAACATTGCTCCTACAGTTGCAACACTTGTAGATAGAAATTCTATACTTGTTCAAAACTTAAGCACCACTCCCCTATCTGTAATGAAATAAAAAGGACAATTTCTTGATACAATTATACGGAAGACGAAACTCTATTAATGTTCAGAAAGTTTCATGGGCCCTTTGCGAGTTAAATATTGAATTTAAGTGGCATGATGAGAATGGAAAGTTTGGAACTGTTAATGTAGAAAACTATGAGAAATTAAACCCTCAACTGATTGTTCCTACTTTAGATCATAATGGTACTATAATTAATCAATCGAACAGCATTGTAAGATATCTTTATAGAAAATATACTGATGTTTACGAAATATCAAAAGCAGAAGATATAGCAATTGCTGAGCAGTGGATGGAATTTCAAGCAACTGACTTACAATTAAATATGACACCTATCTTTTGGGGATTAGTAAGAAACCCTCCTGAAGATCGGGATCAAGAGCTTATTGATAAAAATATTGTCTTATTGAATAAAAAATTTGAAATTTTTGATAATTTTCTGAGCGACCGAGAGTATATTTTAAATAATAGTTTTGGTATGTCAGATATTATTATGGGTGTTGCTTCCTACAGATATAATTCTTTACCGATAGAGCGTCCTAATTTGACAAATTTAAAAATTTGGTATGATAAAATAAGTAAACGAGACTGTTTTAATAAAAATATTTTTGGTACTTTTTCCTAAATTAATGAGTAGCTGCTTCAGGAGATTCTCATGGAAAAAATAGGATTTATTGGCTTAGGTAACATGGGTGCCCCCCTTGCTGAAAGATTGCTTAAAAAATACCAGCTTGTTGTTCATGACCTTGATGAAAATAATATTAAATACTTTACAGACAAAGGAGCATTGGCTTGCTCTAATCCTGCAGAATTAGCCTTGCAAACTTCACGAGTTTTTTTATGTTTACCAACCAGTGCTATTGTAGAAAAAGTTGTAAATGGAGATAATGGATTAATAAAATCTGCTAAGAAAGATACGTACATTATTGATATGACAACAGGAGAGCCAGAAAGTACCAGAAAAATTTCTAAGGCTCTTAAACAAAAAGATATTAATTTTATAGATGCTCCAGTAAGTGGGGGGCCCAAAGGAGCTAACCAAGGCAATATAGCTATAATGGTAGGTGGAACTGAAAATCAATTTTCTACTATTAAACCTATAATGGACGATATCAGTTCAAATATATTCTATGCAGGTGAGATTGGATCAGGACATTCAATCAAGGCGGGTAACAACTTACTCAATTTAATATGTAGAATGGCTACATTCGAAGTTATCTCCATGCTTGTAAAAGACGGTGTTGAGCCTGAAAAAGCAGTCAATATTATCCAGAAGAGTTCTGGAAGAAACTATGCAACAGAAATCACACTTCCGGACAATATTCTATCTGGAAAAATGATCCAAGGTTTCAGCACTGGTTTGATGAAAAAGGATGCTGGTGTTGCAACTAAAATTGCTGACGCTAATCAAGTTAAAATTCCACTAGGAAAATTATCTCAAGAGATTTTAAAAACTACAATAGATGAATTTGGTGAAGAAGCTGATATGAGCAAGGTTGCTCTTACGTACGAAAAACTTACTGGTGCTAAAATTAGACCTTAAGATTTATCCAATTAATTCAGCATACCCTCTTTAATTGCTTTAATTTGTAAAGCTAAGAATTTTGAAAAAATTCTGCATTGAGCTAAACTTCCTGCATGAAACCATAATCCAGGTTGTTTAGTTTGCATCCACATATTTCTAAGTTCTTGTCTATTGTTATCAAACCCCCAAATAGGTCCAATCTTTTCAACAACTGATTTTCCAAAAAACTTTTCAACCACATATTCTTGACCTTTGTAACCGGTTGCGGTGACCATCAAATCAATTTCAAAATTTTCGCCTGATTTCGTCTTTATTCCTGAAGGATTAAAATTAGAGATATCTGAAAATTGTATTACTTTAATCTTTCCATTAGCTATTAAATCAGATGCTCCTACATTAAAATAATAACCACCACCTCTAGTTAAATATTTAAATTGCCATCCAGTATTTTCTTCACCGTATTCTAATCTAAATCCAACTTCTTCTAATTTATCCAATAAAGGCTTATCAATCTCTTTTGTTTTTTGTGTGAGAAGCTGATGTGTTTTTTTCAGAACATCGAGAGGAGTTGAAATAGTAATTAAATCACAATCGTCTGTGTTGGGACCTTCTTTATATAATTGATAAGGTAGTTGTGCGCTCGGCTCAACATTAACAACCATAGATGGTGATCTCTGGACTATTTTAACATTTGCACCATGGACATATAAATCTTGTGCAACATCATGGGCACTAGTACCTGTTCCATACACCAATACATTTTTACCTTTATAATCTCTACCGCTACTGTAGTCTGTAGAGTGTATTACCTTACCCTTATATCCTTCCATTCCAGGAATTTTATTGCGATTAGGAACTGAGCTTACACCTACAGCCATTACTATATGCTTAGGCTTCAATATCCTTTCATTACCATCAGATAATCTAAGTATAACCTTCCAATTTTTTTCGGCTTCATCATATTCTGCACTAATAAAAGTCGTTTTTGTCCAAACATTTAACTCCATACTCTCAGCATAATACTCAAACCATCCTGCTAATTTGTCTTTGGGAATATATGTTGGCCAGGTAGGTGGAAATGGCATGTAAGGAAGGTGATTTACATGTGTCTGATTATGCAATTTTAGAGAGTGATACCTATTTCTCCAGTTATCCCCTACCCTTTCATTTTTATCTATAACAAGGGTGTCGATATTTTGTTGCTTTAATCTTGCAGCAATTGATAAGCCAGCTTGTCCACTACCAACAACTAAAACTTCAGGGTCTCTATCTTTATATAACCTATCTTCTATTCTGACATCTAACCAATTAGGGCCCTCTAAGGTGTTTTCATATTCATCTTCTTTCTTGTTAAATGAAGAATTGAGGTCACTTAAAGCTGTAAGAAAACTCCATGCTTTAATCATTCTTGGAGCCTCGAGGTCTTCGTATAGTCTTACCACACCCTCACAATGTCCAAATTTTGTTTTAAATTTTAAAATTACTTCTATTACATTTTTACCAGCTCTAATTACTTCCCTAGGTTGAGTTCTTTGAGGATCGATAGTAAAGTCTCTTGCGGTAACATCTAAAACCTTATCATAAAGTTTAGGAATTATATTTTGTTTGCCTGATGTTGTTTGGATCTGCCAAGTGAGCGCCAATATGTCTCTCCAATGGCAATCTTCAAAAAACAATTTATTAAGATTTTCAATAGAATCTTTTTTATTATGTTTATCAGATATAGCTTCGTTAAAACTTAAAAGCCAATTATCTACTTCATTTCGAATGTTAACGATATGACTGTCTAACAACAAAAACTCCAAGAAAAATAGAACAAGGTATGTTTATTTTATCAAACAAAACTTTCTAAGAACAGAAATTTTTTATAAGATATTATTATAAATGAACATTTTTACATCTTAAGGGAGTGCTTTATGGATAGATTAGAACAAATAGCACAATTTATGTTGGATCAACATAACTCAAAACAAACCTTTCAGAACTTACCTGAAACGTTAATGCCGAAAGGTTTTGATGAAGCCTATAAGGTACAACAAGTTTTTCAAAAAAACTCTAGTCGAGGAGAATTAGGAGGGTTTAAAATAGCTTTGGCTTCTAAAATCCAACAAGAATTATGCGGCATAGATCATCCTATAGCTGGCGGAATTTTTGCAAATGAAATAAAGAGTAGTCCTTCTATATTTGAACTAAGTGATTTTCACGGGTTAGGATTAGAGTTTGAAATAGCTGTTACTTTATCCGAAGATTTAAAGCCTGAAATGGGTTCATTTGATAAAAATAATATAAGGCAATATATCAAGTCACTTTCGCCTGCATTTGAACTTATAATAGACAGGAATGCCGATTACTCCAACATAAACGCTTTGACTATGATTACAGATAATGCCTGGTGTTCAGGAATAGTTTTGGGTAAAGAGCTTTCAAACTGGGAAAATTTAGATCTTGATATTATTAAATCTCAACTACTTTGGAATGATGAGCCTCCACAAAATGCAATGATTAAAGACGCAAATCCCTTAGAGTCATTATCTTGGGTTGCTAATTTACTACTCTCTCATGGACGGACAATTCCTAAAGGTAGTGTTATAATTACTGGCAGTGTAATTAAAACACGAGCACCACAAAGAGGAGACCATATTATTTATAAAGTGGGCAATTTATCTGAGGTTGAAATTAAAATTATCTAATAAAGCTATTCTAAATAAATACTTCAAATTCTACGAGAGATTGAATTATCATTTTTAAAGCTGCAATACTAAAAAATATAAGTAATAAGTTTTTAAATGTTTTTGCATTTATTTTATTTCTTAACTTTTCACCAATCTGGAAACCTATTACAGCTGTTACAGAACCAAGTGCTCCATAAATAAACATATTTGGTTGAAATACACCTGTAGCAATATATCCAACAGAAACAGGAATACATCCAATCGTAATTAAAAAACCACTAACATCAACAAAATGTTTGGGTTTAACATTCTTCATCAAAAGATACATTGTCACAGGAACAGCCCAAATTGATGCAGCCCCTCCAAATATTCCACCTAAGGTTCCTAAGCTACTTTGCCAAAAAACATCATGTTTTGGGTTCATTTTAAAGTTAAATCCAAAGAAATTTACACTTACAAACAACAAAACCGCACATGCAAAAATTATTCTTACAACATTATCGCCGATTTGGTTTGCATAAAATGAAGTGATCAAAATGCAAATAACCAGTGTAATTGCAAAATATTTATAGTTGGCAATTATTTTTTTAGGATTGTCCGCCTTACTGAATTGCCAAATATTGGTAACGGTCATAGGTATAAGATTAAGTCCTAAAGCCATTAATGGTGAAATGAAAAACGTCATTATTGTTATAGCAGTAGTAGGAAGACCAATTCCAATTACGCCTTTTACAACTCCAGCTAGAAAAAATGCAATAGCAACTATGATGGAAATTTCATTACCGTTATTTAAAATATCCAAAACTTAAACTTCCATGAAACTTAAAGAATTTATAACCTAACATGTATATTTAATTATATTTAACTATATTTAACTTTTTTGATTTGAGTACTGTTTATCCAACTCTCAAAAATAAAAGACCAAAAAATAAACCTACAATCAAAAATGATTTTATTAAATTGATCTTCTCTTTTAAAAAAAACAAACCTAATAAAATTGCAAATAAAATTGATGTTTCCCTAATGGAAGACACAACAGCAATAGGTAGAAACAAGCATGCCCAAACTACAATACCATAAGCTGCATATGATGCAGTTCCACCAATAAAAAATGAACGTTTTCCACTAATGAAAATTCTTTTTATTATGCCTCTATCTTTCCATATAGCATAAAAGTAAAATATTAAACCATTAATCAAAGTCATCGTACTATAAAAACCAATTGGATTTTGTGTTACTCTTGCGCCATAACCATCTACAATTGAATAACTAGCAATAAAGCAACCTGTTATAATAGCTAAGCTGAAACCCTTTATACTGGAATCACGGCTTAGGAATTGTTTTAATCCATAAATTATCAAAGAAAGTGAAATAAGAAATATTCCTACCACTTCGTGAGAAGATATATTTTCTTCAAAGAAAAACAAACTGATAGTAATAATTATTAGAGGAGACAACCCCCTTGCAATTGGATAAATTTCTGACAATTCACCAAATTTATATGCATTTAGAAGAAATATTTGATAAAAAAAATGAAGTAATGCACTTATTAATATGTAACTTAAACCATTTGAATTAGGAAGACCAAAAACTAAAATTCCAATTAAGGCAAATGGTATATGACCTAGAACGACTGAAGTCATACTTAATAATTTATCTTCAGAACCCCTTAAAATAAAGTTCCAAAGCGCGTGCAAGAATGCAGCAAATAGAACTGCAATTATAATGAAGGTGTCTATAATGTTTTTCCTAAATTATGATTATTAGTTTAAAAAATTATTTATTAATAATACTTAATTTAAACTATCTCATAATTTAAATTGGAAGCGTTAGCAAAATTCTTTAATCTTCTTTCGACTTCTTTATCCATAAGAGACTTTGCCTCTGGCTTTATCTTACATATGAGTTTATTTTTTTTAATTTTTAATTTTATTTTTTCTAAGTTTTTTGGGTATCCACCACAAAAAATATAAATAAATCGTAGACTCAAGCCAACTGCATAAGAAGACGCTTTTTGTTCTTCTGTTAGTAAGTTTATAATTGATTTTTCAATTTGTTTTTTCTCTTTCATGCCTACATATCTATGATAAACAACTTTAGCCATCCATACTCTTTCAACATGCGTCAAATCTCTAATAGGTAGTGATAAGATTTTATTTGCTGCAATATATCCCCTCAAGTCAGGTTGTTCATCCCATGAAATATCAGACAAATTAGTACTAATTTTAAATACTCTCTCGAGATCTTTGTCTGCTATTTTTTTGAAAATAGGGTTAAATATTTTTTTAATTTTAGTTTGCATGCCAGTAAATCTTTGATTTTTAGCAAGCACTTTATAATAAGCTACTTTAATTCATTTTTATTCCATTGATTTTCAAATAAAATTGAAACATTACAATCTTCTTCTTGATTTAATAAATACTTCAAACATTTTTGTTGTTTATTTTTTAAATCTTTGGAAGCACTCAGTACAGATTTTAATAATTCATCTGCCCTCATTCCAGTTTCTGGAACTATTTTAGAGCCTTGACTAATTAACTGAAGTAATCCAGCTATTCTAACCATATAGAATTCATCTAAATTTTCTGATGAAATGGTTACAAACCTTAATCTTTCACCAAATGGGATTGCTTTATCATACGCTTTAAGCAAAACCCTTTCATTAAAAGACAACCAACTAATTTCACGATCAAAATATCTATCTTTTTTATGACTAATAATTTTTTTTGTTGTTAGGTTTAAAGACAATTTAGCCTCAAAAATTGGAGTTTTGAGTTTCATTCAGTAAAAATCTACCTTAAATTCATCAATTCCAACTTTATGAATTCTCAAAACTTAGTTTTTATAGACTTAAATTATTACAATTTTGTTACGCTGAAATTATTTAGATCATAACTTCAATTAAGAATGGGCCATTGTCTTTTAATCCATGCTTAAAATTTTTTACTAAGTCTTCTATATTATCTACTCTAACTGCATCAACTCCCATACCCTTGGATACTGATACCCAGTCTAAAGATGGATCTTTTAAAGATAACATTTCCAAAGCTGATTTGCCTGGATTATCAACGCCAACGTTCGTTAACTCACCTTGTAGAATTTTGTAACTTTGGTTTGCGAATATTAATACGACTATGTCTAAATTTTCTCTAGCCATTGTCCACAAAGATTGGACAGTATACATCGCACTACCATCTCCTTCTAAGGAAATTACTTTTTGGTCAGGACATGCAACTGCTGCACCTATGGCAACTGGCATTCCAAAACCAATTGATCCCCCACAATTATTAAGCCATGTATGTGGATAAGAACCAGCTGTTTGATAAAAAAATTCTCTTCCAGTAGTTACAGATTCATCTACAACTATTGCGTTTTCTGGAATAAGAGCACCCAAAACCATACCAAGCGAAGTTGGATTGATGGGACCACTTGGAATATCAGGAATTTTGAGTTCTGATACTGTGCTTGGTTTATTATCACTAATTCCCACTTTATCTGATAACTCATTAATAACACTAGTAATGTCATCTGAAAGTGAAGCTAATTCAATAAACTTTGTACTTTCTTGTGTTAGCACACCTGGTTTATTTGGATATGCAAAAAAAGCAACAGGTCGCCTTGCTCCTATAATTATAATGCTGTCAAAGTCTTTTAGAACTTCAACAGCTTTATCAACGACGTAAGGAATTCTAACTGAGTTTATTCTTCCTGCACCTTTATCTAATCGAGCATTAAACCAATCTGTTTTCATTGGACAACCTATTTTATCAGCTACTTTTGCTAGCTTTATTAGATTTTTTTCTTCTAACGCTGAACCACCTACAAGTATTAGGGGATTTTTAGCTTCACGAAGAGCTATTACAGCTTCATCAATTAAATTTGAGGAAACGGTACTATATTTATTTTTTAACTTAATAGATTGAATTGCTTTTCCTTCATTCCATGCAGTGTCACCAGGTAATATCAAAGTAGCAATTTGGCCTGGATTAATATTTGCCATTTCAATCGCCTCAGCTCCATCAACTGCAATATCTTTTGATGATTTACTGGTTTTAACCCAATGAGAAACAGGTCTTGCTATCCCTTCAATATCCGAAGTCAATGGAGCATTGAGTTTTATATGATCAAGGGCGTGCTCTCCTACAATATTTACTATTCCTGAACTAGCCTTCTTTGCATTATGAAGATTTGCAAGACCATTAGCCAAACCAGGACCCAAATGTAGTAAAGTAGAGGCCGGAGTTCTTTTCATCCTGAAGTAACCGTCAGCTGCTCCTGTAGCACAACCCTCAAATAGACATAAAATACTTCTCATTTTATCGTATTTATCTAAAGCTGCTACAAAATGCATTTCAGATGTTCCTGGATTAGTAAAACAGACGTCTACATTTCCTTCTAATAGAGTGCCAACTAAACTTTCTGCTCCGTTCATCTAATCCTCCAGACTTATAATTATTTATTAACATATCAAATAAAAAATCTAATTGGTAATAAATAAATAATATGCCAATCTTTACAAAATATGTTTCGAGATTTGTATGTTTAAATCATTAATTGAAAAAAATGAAAGACGAAGCCAACTTTCAATTATGGCGCAGTACCTTAATACATGTTTTATGATAAGCACTGTTGATGATGAATATTTAATTAGTATTGAAAAAGGCAATGTAACAAATGTCGAAGAAGGGCCGTTTGTAATGCCAAGCTATATTTTTAAATTAACGGCTTCAAAGAATGAGTGGTTAAAATTTTTGCAATCAACTCCTCAACCAGGATCACATGACATTATCGCAATGCTTAGAAGAAAGGTTTTAAAATTTGAAGGAGATCTCCATCCCTTAATGTCACATCTGCTATACTTTAAATTGCTCCTTGCCTCTCTTAGACCAACGGAGAGTAATAATGAAAATTGAAAAAGAACCAATTACTGGTAATTACGGTAAATTTGAAATAGACGGAGTTAAACACAGAATTTACTGGGAAGAAGCTGGTGAGGGTATTCCTTTAGTTTGTCTTCATACTGCAGGCTCTGATGGAAGACAATACAGAGCTCTTTTAAATGATAAGAGAATATTAAAAAAGTATCGTGTTATAGTTTTTGATATGCCATGGCATGGTAAATCGTCACCTCCCGAAAATTCACAAGTTGGACATTATAAACTTTCAACTGAGTCATATATTTCTCAAATAATGAGCTTTATAGACGGTTTAGAGTTAGTTAAGCCGGTTGTTATGGGCTGTTCAATAGGCGGTAGAATCATATTACATCTAGCTATAAATTTCCCTGAAAAATTTAAAGCCTTAATAGGACTTCAAAGTGCCGGACATTTAGATCCTTATTACGATATTAGTTGGCTTCACAGGCAAGATGTACATGGCGGTGAAGTCTGTGGCGGAATTGCTTATGGTTTAATGGCTCCAACTAGCCCTGAAAATGATAAGTTTGAGACTATGTGGCATTATATGCAAGGTGGACCTGGTATCTTTAAAGGAGATTTATTTTTTTATAAATTTGATGGAAATATTGGAACAGAAATTAAAAAAATAGATAATTCAAAATGTCCAATATTTTTACTTACAGGTGAATATGATTATTCTGCAACTCCAGAAGAAACAAGGTCTCTTGCTGACACCATTGGAATCGAGATGGTTAAAATGAAGAATGTTGGTCACTTTCCAATGAGTGAAAACCCAGAAGACTTTTTAAAATACTTGCATCCAGTTCTAGAAAAAATAAATTAACTACCAATCCTTACCAGCTGTCCAACCACCATCTACAATTAAGTTTGTGCCTGTACAGAAGCTTGCTTCTTCACTGGCTAAATACAAAACGGCACTCGAAATCTCATTGGGTTCTCCCCAACGTTTCATAGCGTGTAAGTTTCTAACTTTTTGAGAAGCTTCTTCATCTTGGAAATATCTTTCTGTTAAAGGTGTCCGAATAACACCTGGCCCCACTGCATTAACTCTAATATCATACTTAGCCAAGTCGATCGCTAATTGTTTAGTCATTCCAGCTGTAGCATGTTTAGATGAAGTATAAGCACATCTATTAGGCGCTGCAGTTACACTTAAAGTTGATGATGTTATAACTATGTTACCCTTTATTTTTTCTTTTATGCAGTGTTTTGCAAATGTTTGAGCAGTGATAAAAACACCAGTAACATTTATATCGATAACCTTTCTCCATTCCTCGATAGATAACTCTAAAGGAGAAACAATTTCTCTTATACCAGCATTACAAAATGCTACATCTAAGCCTCCAAAATGGTTGTAGGCATTATTCATTGTTTCAATTGTTTCATTCTGATTTGTTACGTCTAATTTGAAAGGTTCTGCAATACCGCCAGCTGATTTTATTTCATTTGCAACTCTTTCAGCCATTTCAAAATCTAGATCTGAAACAGCTACATTGGCACCTTCCTTGGCAAAACTTAATCCAGTTTGACGACCTATACCCCCAGCAGCGCCTGTAATAAATACAGTTTTATTTGTAAATCTCATTGAAAAGTCCCCCTGTTAATATAAGTTTATTTGAAATAACGCTTTTGACAACAAATAATCTAACTAGGAGCAGTCGATTGGATATAGAACATTTAGTATTTGAAAATGGTCCTAAAAGAGTAGGTCCGTTTAGCCATGCAGTAAAGGCAGGTGACTTTATTTTTGTAACTGGACAGATGCCAACATTA
>QBXD01000017.1 GCA_003283875.1 SAR116 cluster bacterium AG-321-A13
AGTATTAACAAAATCCCGAAAGGCCATAAAATATCTCTTAGAAAAATTAATAAAGGTGAGAAAATAATCAAATATGATCAACTTATT
The DNA here is from genome assembly GCA_003283875.1 of SAR116 cluster bacterium AG-321-A13. Taxonomy (GTDB): domain Bacteria; phylum Pseudomonadota; class Alphaproteobacteria; order Puniceispirillales; family Marisalimonadaceae; genus Marisalimonas. Next base: position 88 of record QBXD01000017.1, read on the forward strand.
GGTGTTGCTAGCAAAGAAATTCTGGCTGGAGACCATGTTCACGTTGAAAATACTGATTTCAAATCAACTGATCATGATTATGAGTTTTCAACATCTATTAAATTACCAAATATGATTGAACCTGAAAAAAGACCTACTTTTAAAGGTTACAAACGACAAAACGGCAAAGTCGGAACAAGAAATTATATAGGTATCCTTACATCAGTTAATTGCTCTGCGACAGCTGCAAAAAATATTGCAGAAGTTTTTACAGAGGACAAATTACGTCTATATCCAAATGTTGATGGGGTTGTTTCATTTACTCATGGTACTGGTTGTGGAATGGCAGATTCTGGGGATGGCTTTGATGCTCTTCAAAGAGTTCTTTTAGGCTATATCCAACATCCTAATTTAGCCGGAATTTTGTTAATTGGCTTAGGATGTGAGGCAAACCAAATAAAATTTCTTTTAGATGCTTTTGACTTACATGAAAATCCATTTTTTAAAACAATGACACTGCAGGATATGGGTGGACTTAGAAAAACAATTAAAGCAGGAATAAAATGCATAGATGACATGCTTCCAGAAGTAAATTCTATAGAACGAACAGACCAATCAGTGGAACATCTTAGCGTTGCGCTTCAATGTGGAGGGTCTGATGCTTGGTCAGGAATAACCTCAAATCCATCACTTGGTCATGCCGCAGACTTATTAGTAAAAAATGGTGGCACAGCTATTTTGGCTGAAACACCTGAGATTTACGGCGCTGAACACATGCTAACTAGAAGGGCAATCTCTCCAGAAGTTGGGAAAAAACTTGTTGATAGAATTTTATGGTGGGAAGATTACGTTACTAGAAACAAAGGAAGTTTAAATAACAATCCGTCACCTGGTAATAAGGCTGGTGGTTTGACCACTATATTAGAAAAGTCACTGGGAGCAGCTGCTAAAGGGGGAACAACTCCATTAAATGATGTTCTTTTGTATGCCCAACAAGCTGAAAAAAAAGGTTTTTTATTTATGGATAGTCCTGGGTATGACCCTGCGTCAGTTACTGGGCAAATAGCAAGTGGTTGTAATGTTGTTACCTTTACAACTGGTAGAGGTTCTTGCTTTGGCTGCAAACCTTCTCCATCTATAAAAATAGCTACAAATACAGAGATGTATAATAATATGGTTGAAGATATGGATGTTAACGCAGGAAAAGTAATAACTGACAATAAAAGTATTGAAGACGTTGGTCAGGAAATTTTTGATTTAATAGTCAGGGTGGCTTCAGGCGAAAAATCAAAGTCTGAGTATCAAGGTCTTGGAGACTTAGAGTTTGTACCTTGGCAAATTGGAGCAACAATGTGAGGAGTTTTTATGATTGATTTAAAAGGCAAAATTGCTCTTTTGACAGCTTCTGGTCAGGGCATTGGGAAAGCTACTGCTAGAGCATTCTCTGAGGCTGGTGCGTACGTGATTGCAACGGATATAAATCGTGAAACATTATCTTCTTTAGATAAGATTGTGGATGAAACCCATATACTTGATGTAACAGACAATAACGCAATTAAAAACTTAGTCGGGTCAATCAAAGAACCTGACATACTATTTAACTGTGCTGGAATTGTCCATAATGGAACAATTTTAGAATCTACTGACGATGATTGGGATTTTGCTTTTAAACTTAATGGCAAAGCAATGTATCACATGATTAAAGAAGTAATACCGATAATGATTAAAAAAGGAGGAGGATCGATTGTTAACATAGCTTCTGTCGCTTCATCTCTAAAAGGTATTCCAAACCGTTTTATTTATAGTGCATCAAAAGCAGCTGTTTTAGGTTTAACCAAGTCTGTTGCTGCTGACTATATTACCCAAGGTATAAGGTGCAATGCCATATGTCCTGGTACAATAAATAGTCCATCACTAGAGCAAAGATTATCCGATATGGGTGATTATGAAAAAGCAAGAAAGGAATTTGTTGCCCGACAACCAATGGGAAGAATTGGAGAGGCAGAGGAAGTTGCAAGCCTTGCAGTTTATTTAGCAAGCGATGCTTCAGCTTTTACAACTGGTCAATTTCACATTATAGATGGTGGAATATGTACTTAAGAAAATGTCATATTAAGAAAAAGTATTAATTGTAAAAAGGAGGAGAATAAAATGAAATTGTTACGTCATGGGGCTTTTGGAAAAGAAAAACCAGGTATTCTTGATAAAAATGGTTCTATAAGAGATTTGTCTAAGCATTTAACAGATATTAATGGAGAAACTATAAGTGAAAATAGTCTAAAAAAAATTTCTTCAATAGATTTATCTTCTCTACCAATTGTATCTGATGATACGAGACTAGGTGCATGTGTTGGTAATATTGGCAAGTTTCTATGTATTGGATTAAATTATTCTGATCATGCAGCGGAAAGCGGCATGGCTGTTCCTAGTGAGCCTATCCTTTTTTCAAAAGCTACTTCTGCAATTGTCGGTCCAAATGATAATATTGAAATACCAAGAAATTCGGTTGAGACTGATTGGGAAGTAGAACTTGGCATAATTATTGGAAAAAAAGCCAAATATATAAATGAGAATGATGCGGATGATTATATCGCTGGCTACTGCCTAGTAAATGACGTCTCTGAAAGAGAGTTTCAGTTAAAAAAAGAAGGTCAGTGGACTAAAGGAAAGTCATGCGATACTTTTGGACCTACAGGACCTTACTTAGTTACAAAAGATGAGATAGCTGACGTACAAAAATTAAAAATGTATTTGGATGTTAATGGACAGAGAATGCAAGATGGTTCTACAAATACTATGATATTTTCAGCTAGATATATTGTATATTACTTATCTCAATTTATGAGCCTTAATCCCGGAGATATTATTGCTACTGGAACTCCTCCTGGAGTAGGAGGTGGAATGAAACCACCAGTATTTTTAAAAGCTGGGGATAAAATAAAGCTTGGAATTGAAGGTCTTGGTGAGCAAAACCAAGTTTGTATTCAAGGATAAATATAGTTAATGAACAGATTAAGTAATAGAACTAAAGCTGCAATCATTTATGAAAAAGGTACACCAGATGTTTTTAAATGGGAAGAAGTTGAAGTTCCAAATCCAACTAACAAAGAAGTACGTTTAAAAAATACTGCTATAGGTGTGAATTATATTGACACCTATCACAGACGCGGTATGCCTCATCCCTGGCCAGTTCCAGAGCTGCCAATCATTTTAGGTATTGAAGGAATAAGTGTTGTAGAGGAATTAGGTGCTGATGTAAATGAGTTTTCAATCGGTGACAGAGTTGCCTACGCCCTTCCTCCACATGGCGCATACAGTGAAGAAAGAGTGTATCCCGTTGACAAATTAATAAAAGTGCCTGATTCATTATCTCATGTTTCTGATCAGGATCTTGCTGCATTAATGTTAAAAGGATTAACAGCTCAATTTCTTCTTAAAAGAACATATTCCGTTAAATCACGAGATGTTATTTTAGTTCACGCTGCAGCCGGTGGAATGGGTCTTATATTATGTCAATGGGCTAAGTATCTAGATGCTACTGTTATTGGAACTGTGAGTTCAGAACAGAAAGCAGAACAAGCAAAAAAAGCTGGAGCTGAACATGTTGTGGTTCATTCTGAAGGAGATTTTGTTAAAAAAGTTCTAGAAGTTACAAATGGTGAAGGATGCCCAGTTGTATATGAATCAATAGGAAAGGATACCTTTAGAAGATCCATGGACTGCCTGCAACCCATGGGAATGCTTGCTGCATATGGTCATGCCTCAGGTGCTCCAGACCCAGTTGATGTTGTAGAATTGGGTACGAAAGGTTCACTTTTTCTAACCAGACCAGCTATAATGCATTATATGGCCAAAAGAGAGGATTTAATATCGAGTGCGAATGATCTATTCAATGTAATTGAAAAAGGTGTCTTAAAATCAAATGTTAACCATACATACCCTTTGAGTGAGGTTGGTAAAGCTCATCGTGCAATAGAGAATAGAGAAACAACTGGAGCCACAGTATTAATTCCCTAAATATTTTTTGATAATTCAATGTGCGTACAATAACTTAATTTTGGACTTGAACAATACATGGAGTTTCAGTTTTGGTTTTGATATCAAATATAGATCTTCCAGTGTGGTTTAAATGCATACCATAAGTATGTATAGAAAGTGCAACATCTTCTCCATTATTCCACACACTATGTATATCCTCTGGTAGGCAACAAGTAGCGTTTCCCGGAAAAATTGTTTCTTCATTAGTTTTTATTAAATCGGCAAATCCATCTTTAGATCCATCATCTAATCTTTTATAATTAGTTTCATGTTCTTGACCTTGAATTCCTGCAACTACTGCCCAAGTTTTATGATTATGTGGAGCAAGACCTTTTCCTGGTGCCCATGCAATAACAAAAACAGCCAATTTATGATCATCTTCTTCATGCAGAAGATGTAGTCCAAAACCTTGCTCTTCATTTACATTATAATACTCAGGTTTAATCCAGCTTTTATCTTCAGCAAGACGAAGAGCTAATGGCTTTATTCGTTCTGTTATAGACTTTTCGGCGACTTCTTCGTTAACTACCTTACGTATATCCCTAACATAATTTTCAACTGAGTAATTATTCATATTTTTTCCTTATTTATTTTCAATTTCACGTAATTCAACTCTTCTAATCTTACCAGATATAGTTTTAGGCAAAGATTCAACAAATTCAACTTTTCTTGGGTACTTATATGGGGCAGTTAAATTTTTGCAAAAATCTTGAATTTCTCTAATTAATTCATTTGATCCTTTATAACCTTCTACTAGAACAATATACGCTTTTACTAGTTGACCCCTCGTCTCATCAGGAACTCCAACCACGGCACTTTCTGCAATCAAATCATGCTCTAATAAAGCACTTTCGACTTCAAAGGGACTAATTCTATAACCTGCTGATGAAATTAAATCATCAGATCTACCTACAAACCACAAGTAGCCATCCTTATCTCGAGAAGCAGTGTCACCTGTGTAATACCAACCATGTCGAAAAGAATCTTTTACAATAACTTTATTTTGTAAGTACCCATGAAATAAACCCGGAGGCCATTTTTTTTCCGTACAAATAGCAATATGCCCAACTTCACCATCTGGTAAGATTTTACCATTATCATCAACAACGTTTATATCAAAACCTGGAACGGGTTTACCCATTGATCCAAAACGTGTCTCTACGCCAGGGAAATTTCCTACAATGTTAATTGTTTCAGTTTGGCCATAACCATCTGCGATAACTGTTCCTGTATTTTCAGACCAATATCTTATCACCTCTGGATTAAGAGGTTCACCAGCACCAAGACATCTTCTTAACGATTTGAGATTAAATTGTTTGAGGTCTAGCTGAACGAACAACCTGTATACAGTTGGAGGCGCGCAAAAAGTAGTTACTTTATACTCAGAAATTGCTTTAAGATGTTCCACTGGATCCATATCAGGAGTATCATACAAGACAGTTGTGCAACCAATCATCATTTGAGGAAAAAGTATGCCCCAAGCAGCTTTTGCCCATCCAGTATCGGTTAAAGTCCAATGTACATCGTTTTCTTTAAGATCCATCCAAAAAAGTGCCGTTGCAGCATGTGCATATGCATAACCAAAATCTCTTGGAACCATTTTTGGTAATGCTGTTGTACCTGAAGTAAAATATATCATCATAGTTTCATTAGATGCAAAAGGCTCTAAATCTTCTATTTTCAAATTAGTATCTTGTTTTTCACAAAGCTTTTTAAAAGATAGCCAATTATCTGATGCATCTCCAGTAACAATCAAGTGTTTAAGAGTTGGGCATTCATCAATTATTTGGTTCACCTTCTCAACATGCATTGGCGAAACAATAGCAGCCTTAGCTTCAGATTCATTGACACGATAAGCTATATCTTTAGCGGTTAGCAAATTAGTTCCAGGCATTGAGATTACACCAACTTTCATACATCCAAAAAGTACTTTATGCCAATCAGGGTTTCTGCCAATAATAACACAAGCAGCATCACCTCGTTTCAAGCCAAGTGATAAAAGAGCCTTTCCAAATTGCGATGAAGCTTTTGATAATTCTGAATATGTTACAGACGTTTTATATCCTGTGACTGTGTCGATAGCCAATAAAGCTACTTTATCAGCTTGTTGAGCTCGTACATCCAAGATATCATATGCAAAGTTAAAAAATTTCGGAATATCAAGTGAGAAAGACTTGCTTGCAATTTCATAATTTCTTTCAATATTGTCAAAAGTAATCATTTTAAATCTCAGCTCTCTCAAAGTAGTCAATAAGTTTGTAAATGAATTATGTTTAATAAAAATAAAGCTTAACTTATTAAAAAAGATTATAAAATATTAATTATATTTTAATCAAGATTTTTGATCTAATGTAAATAATAAACTTATCACTACAAATATTTATTAAATTATAAGTATAAAATTTAATTACCTAATCGAGAAGCGGACAATGCTCTTCTTGTAATTTCTTTATAATTATGGGGTTCTGAGGGAACTATCCAACTTCCTCCTACACATATTACATTTTTTTGACTTATCCATTGAGAAGCATTTTCCTCGTTTATTCCACCAGTAGGACAAAATAATATACCTGGGAAAGGACCATTTAACGATTTTAAATAATTTATGCCACCAGCTGCTTGGGCTGGAAAAAATTTAAACGACTTATATCCTAAATCGAGTAATTTCATTATATCACTTGAATTAGAAACTCCGGGAAGAAATGGATAATCCATTTCAATCGCTTTTTTTGCTAACTCATTTGTTGTGCCCGGGCTTACTGCAAAGGAAGCCCCTGCATCTTTTACCGATTGTAAATCACTTTCATTTAAAACAGTACCCGCTCCTACTTGAAGACTAGAAAACTTTTTAGATGCAACTTCTATCACCTGCAGAGCACAATCAGTTCTTAATGTAATTTCAACTGTTTTAAGATTACCTTTTATTAATGCTTCAAATAAATAATCTATATTTTCAACCTTGTTGATAGTTAATACAGGCATAACTGGTGACATTGAAAGAATAGATTTTATAGAATGATGCATATGTTTTTTAAAAATATGTTTTTTTATTTTAAGTTTGTATTAAATATGTTGTTATACAAAAATCTTCAACAATTAATTAAATATAAGGTGCTTTTATGAAAATTTTGATAATGGGTGGAGCTGGCATGATTGGGCAAAAGCTGCTTAATCTTATTCTTAATAAAGGAGAATTAAGAGGTCAGAAAATAAGTGAAATCACATTATTTGATATTATAGACGCACCTTACCCAAAAAACACCTCAACTTCTATTATAACAAAAACAGGAGACATATCTGATCCTAAAGTAAGTAATGATCTTGTTTCGTCTGAACCAGACATTATTTTTCATCTGGCAGCCATAGTTTCAGGACAGGCTGAACAGGAATTTGATTTAGGCTGGAATATCAATGCTAGGGGAAGTTGGGGATTATTTGAAGCAGTAAGACACAGAGGTGAAAGTTATTGTCCAAGAGTTGTCTTTACAAGTTCAATTGCTGTTTTTGGAGCACCATTTCCAGATCAAATACCTGACAATTTTTTTACTACTCCCCTTACTTCTTATGGAGCTCAAAAAGCAATTTCTGAGCTTTTACTTGCTGATTATTCTAGAAAAAAAATGATTGACGGTATTTCAATAAGACTTCCAACCATATGTGTAAGACCAGGAAAACCTAATTTAGCTGCATCTGGCTTCTTCTCTGGTATTATTAGAGAACCCCTAAATGGAAAAGAAGCTATTTTACCAGTGAGTAAAGATGTAAGACATTGGCACGCTACACCTCGATCAGCTGCAGGTTTTTTAGTTCATGCAGCAGAAATGGATACGGTAAATTTGAATAATAGAATTACACTAAACATGCCAGGCTTATCCGTAACTGTTCAAGAACAAATTGAGGCCTTAGAGAGAGTTGCCGGTAGCGATGTAGTAAAGTTAATTAAACACCAATCAGATCCTATCATAGAAAAAATAGTAAGTGGGTGGGCAAGAGATTTTGAAACTAAAAGATCTATTGATTTAGGTTTCAAAGCTGAAAGTAATTTTGATGAAATAATTAAAATCTATATTGAAGACGATTTAGAAAAATAAACTTAAACCTATCAATTACATAATGGTGAAAAAATAATGTGGCAATTCTGGATTGATAGAGGTGGAACTTTTACTGATATTGTAGCTAGGAAACCTGACGGAACAATTCTAATTGACAAACTTTTATCTGAGAATGTGTCAATGTATAAAGATGCAGCGATTGCAGGTATAAAAAGAATTCTTAAATTAAAAAATGAAGATAAAATTCCCACTAATATAATAGCTTCTGTAAAAATGGGTACTACAGTTGCAACAAACGCCTTACTCGAAAGAAAAGGAGATAGAACACTTCTATTAATAACTAAGGGTTTTGGGGATTTATTAAGAATAGGTTATCAAAATAGACCTCTATTATTTGACCTAAATATTCAACTACCAGAATTATTATATGATAGAGTGGTTGAAGTATCTGAAAGGTTGGATGCAAACGGTAAAATAGTTAAAAAACTTGACGAAAATCAAGTCAAGATAGCTCTAAAAAAAGCAAAAAACGACGGTATAAATAGCGTTGCAATAGCATTTATGCACTCTTATATCAATCCTGATCATGAAAATATCATTGCTAAAATTGCTGAAAAGGAAAATTTTGATCAAATTTCAGTTAGTCATAAAGTATCTCCTTTAATAAAATTAGTTGGTAGAGGAGATACTACCGTAGTCGATGCTTACCTATCTCCAATACTTCGTAGATACGTCAATCAAGTTTCTGATGAACTTGAAGAAGACAAATCCAAAAAGTTGATGTTCATGCAATCAAATGGTGGATTGACCGATGCAAATCTATTTCAAGGTAAAGATGCTCTTTTATCTGGCCCAGCTGGAGGTGTGGTCAGTATGGTGCAAACTGGGAAACAAGCGGGATATCAAAAATTAATTGGATTTGATATGGGTGGTACTTCCACAGATGTTTGCCATTTTGCAGGAGAATATGAACGATCATTTGAAACTGAATTAGCCGGTGTAAGAATTAGAGCACCTATGATGCAAATTAATACGGTAGCAGCTGGAGGTGGTTCAATACTTTCATTTAAGGATGGTCGATTTCAGGTTGGACCTGAAAGCGCAGGAGCAATACCGGGGCCAGCTTCTTACGGAAAAGATGGGCCATTGACTGTTACAGATTGTAACGTTTTACTTGGAAAACTTCACCCCGAACATTTTCCTAATGTGTTTGGTAGAACTGGTGATAAACCTCTTAATGTTGAAATTGTAAGAACAAAATTTATAGCATTAGCCAAAGAAATTTCCGCTCAAACAAAAAAGCCTGAAATGGATATTATTTTCATGGCTGAAGGTTTTTTGAAAATTGCTGTCGAAAATATGGCTAACGCTATAAAAAAAATATCTATTCAAAAAGGTTATGACGTGACAAACTATACAATGAACTGTTTTGGTGGTGCAGGCGGTCAACATGCGTGCCATGTTGCAGATTCTCTTGGAATTTCAAAAGTTTTAATTCATCCTTACGCAGGTGTTTTATCCGCCTATGGAATGGGACTAGCCGAAATTAGAAGTATTAGAGAGGGTCATCTAGAACAAAATATTGAAGAAATTGAAAATGCTAAAACTTTAATAAATAAATTATCATTAAAAGCGAAAGAAGATTTAACAAAACAAGGTATTGAAAATTCTTCGATAAAATTAGTTAAACTTGCGTTTCTACATTATCAAGGTTCTCATCAAAACCTAGAAATTAATTTTGATACTGTTGAAAAAATGAGAGAAGCTTTTGAACAAGAACATAAAAAAAGATTTGGATTTTTTGTTGATGGCAGAACAATTTTTGTTGAAATGCTTACGGTTGAGGCCATAGGTAAAACCACAGACAATATCAAATTTTCAAATGTTTCCTCACAATCAAAAGTAGCTGCTCCAATAGCTCACAAAGCAATGTATGTTGATAACAATAAGAACAGTGTTCCTATTTATAAGAGATTAGACTTAAAGATTGAACAAAAAGTAATTGGTCCTGCTATCATATCTGAAGCAACTGGTACAAATGTAATTGAAAGAGGTTGGTTGGGATCATTAGATAAATATTATAATTTAATACTCAGTAGAGCTGAAGAAAAAAAGTCAGAGAAAGGATTAGGCACCTCTGTTGATGTAGTCATGTTAGAGGTGTTCAACAACCTTTTTATGAATATTGCTGAGCAAATGGGAGCTACATTAGCCAACACAGCTTATTCAGTAAACATCAAAGAAAGATTAGATTTTTCTTGTGCTCTTTTTGATAACTCCGGCGCACTAGTAGCTAATGCTCCTCACGTGCCTGTTCATCTTGGCTCCATGTCTGAAGCTATTAGAACAGTGATAAAATTAAATATAAATGATATATTTCCCGGAGATGTTTTTGTTCTAAATGCTCCTTTTAATGGCGGAACGCATCTTCCTGACGTTACAGTTATTACTCCAGTTTTTGATAATGATGGAAAACAAATTACATTCTTTGTAGCTTCACGCGGACACCATGCGGACATAGGAGGTAAAACACCGGGTTCAGGTCCTCCCGACTCCAAACATATTGATGAAGAAGGTGTTTTGATAGATAATTTTAAAATGTTTGATAAAGGTGTATTTCGTGAGAGTGAAATCAGAAAAATTTTATCATCTGGAAGATATCCTTGTAGAAATATAGAACATAATATGGCTGATCTTGCAGCTCAAGTGGCTGCAAATAATACTGGTATAGTTGAAATTAATTCAATGATTGAGCAATTTGGTATTGAAACTGTTCATTCTTACATGAACCATGTTCAAGATAATGCTGAGGAATGTATAAGAAATGCAATTGTAAATTTAAGAGAGGGTAAATATGAGTACGAATTAGATAATGGAGAATTTATTAGAGTAAAAATTACAATAGATAAAATTAAACGCGAAGCCACTATTGACTTCACAGGCACTGCTCCGAAAAACCCTTTCAATTATAATGCTCCAATGGCAGTATGTCATGCTGTTATATTATACGTTTTTAGAACTTTAGTAGGAAGCAATATTCCTTTAAACGAGGGATGCTTTAAACCTTTAAATATAGTTATTCCGAATAACTCAATGATAAACGCTAAATACCCATCTGCTGTAATTGCAGGGAACACTGAAGTGAGTCAATTGACGTGCAACGCCCTATTTGGTGCACTTGGAAACATAGCAGGTAGTCAAGCCACAATGAATAATTTTATTTGGGGAAACGATAAAATTCAAAATTATGAAACTATTTGTGGTGGAACTGGTGCTGGCCCAAATTTTCATGGAACTTCTGCTGTTCAAACTCATATGACCAATACTAGGAGTACAGATCCTGAAATTTTAGAAGCTAGATTTCCTGTTCGTTTAGAAGAGTATTCAATAAGAAAAAATTCAGGTGGCAAAGGTATGTTTAACGGAGGAGATGGTGTTACAAGAAAATTACGATTTCTTGAACCAATGACAGTAACAACATTATGTTCTCATCGAAGAGTTAAACCGTTTGGTGTTGATGGAGGAGAACCTGGGCAATGTGGAAAAGAATGGCTCGAAAAAGAGGATGGCGGATTTATTGAACTTGAAGGTAATGATAGCTGCGAAGTAAAAGTAAACGATTTATTTGTTATGGAGACCCCGGGGGGGGGTGGTTTTGGATCAAAGTAAACTTTGTCTCATAACAATACTTCACAATTAAATTGTATTCATAAAAACAACAAGTTTTTTGATAAATTCTTCGTCTTGAATATGAAATCTATCAATTGTTTGCTCCCAATCAGTATCTTTAAACTCACCTTTGAGATACTGATATTCGCTACTTACTTTAATGTCTTGATTTAATTTTGACCTAGAATAAAGAATTAAAGCTAGTGACCTTGTATCCATTACCCTGATATCAAAACTCAGTTCTACTACTTTATTAAAATCCTCAGCAAAAAAGTATCCAAGTATTAAATCTTTTATTCTATTATCTGAAGTTGATTGTCCTTGAGGTATGGGATCAAGCTCAAAAGCTTTGTTAAGTAATTCCAAACCCTTATCAACTTTTCCTATTCTAACTAAAACTTCACCATATCCTGAAAGTACTCTTGGGTCGTTTGGAACCATATTGAATGCTTTTCTTCCATGATCTTCAGCTAATAGGTAATCATGATTACTTAAATAAACAGCTGACAACATTCTATGACATTCAAAATCATTTTCGTTTAACTCTAAAGCTTTATCTATATTTTGTTTTGCATCAGCAAATATTTCTTCCATTTTACGTTCAGAAAATCCTCTAAACATTGCTTGACCTAAAGTACAAACTTTCCATGCATAAGCTTGAGCGTTTCCAGCATCTGCTTCTATGGCTTTGTCAAAGTTTTGTAATGCTTCTTGATTTGCTTCTTTGGTAAATTTGTGGTGATTCTCTTTACCTCTAAGCAAATACTCATATGAACTTATATTTTCTGTAGGCTTTCTTTTTGAACGTTGCAATGAACTAATCTCAATCTCACCAAGTAAAGCAATCGATATTTTCCTAACTATTTCATCTTGAAGATCAAAAATATCTTCAAGGACTCTGTCATATTTATTACTCCAAATAATGCTTTCGTCATTAGCATCACTTAATTCAATATTTATTCTAACTCTTTTACCAGATGCTCTAATACCGCCAGTAACAATAAAATCTAAGTCAAATTTTTTGGAAAATTCTTTTATATCTTGATTTTCATCTTTAAAATTAACGCTCGTTTGTCTGGAAAGAATATCAAATTCTCGCATCATTGAAAATTCGGTAATTAGATCTTCAACTATTCCATCAACTAAAAAACCACTATCTTCGTCTTTACTGGTATTTACAAATGGCAAAATTGCAAACTTGGGCTTTTTATTTACAGACGGGCTTGTTTTTTTTGATATTTTATTTTTACCATCACCTAAAATAGAAAAAACTTCAAAGTCACTAGAAATATTTTTTAATTCAATTTTTCCTAATGAATGTATCTTTTGTTCAATTTTTTTATTAATTTGTTGGTTAACTACGTCAGATATTAAAATTTCACCAACTGGAGACTGACTTTCTAATCTAGCAGCAATATTGACACCATTACCATAAATATTGTCACCTTCTATAATAATATCATCTAGATGGATACCAACACGCCATGAAAGTTTTGGGTTAACTTCTTCATTTTTGTTTCTATCTTTTATAGCGTTCTGAAATTCAATTGCTGCATTAGCGCTCCCAACAGGACTATCAAATTCTGCAATCACTGAATCACCTGCAGTATGAAATATCCTTCCAGAATATTTTGAAATTAAAGGATCTATGATTTCACGACAAGCTTTTAAGCTCTCAAGAGTTTTTTCTTCTTGTTCTTCCATATGTTTGCTAAAACTAACACAGTCTGTAGCTAAAATGGTCGCTAATTTTCTTTTTACTTGAGACAACTTTCAAATTCCATTTAAACAATTTAATTAATATAATTAGATATCTCATTTCGTGAATTAAACACAAAATAAAGAAACATTTTCATGTTACGATTATTCTATAATAAAAAAATAGAAAAATTAAATGGATATTACAAAATACAAAAATAAAAACTTGATCTGCTTAAAAACTGGAGCCAAAGCAAAGATAATAAACTATTTTGATGATCAAAATGCTTCATTTGTTAAAGTTAATATAAACGTTAAGTTTAAAGATACGACACTTCAAGTTTTAAAAACAATAGAATTGGAAGAATTAAGAAAGCAATTTAAGTTTGTTTAGATATCAATTTTGACAATTTTTCTATTTAAAAAAATGCTTGTATACCAGTTTGGGCCCTACCAAGAATTAATGCATGAACATCGTGAGTTCCTTCATAGGTATTAACTGTTTCAAGGTTCATTAAATGTCTCATAACTTGATACTCTGCGTGAATACCATTTCCGCCATGCATATCTCTGGACATTCTAGCTATATCAAGAGCCTTTCCACAATTATTTCTTTTAATAAGAGAAATAGACTCTGGAGCCAAATTACCTTGATCAAATAATCTACCGACTTGCAAAGCAGCACCTAAGCCTAAAGTAATTTCAGTTTGCATGTCTGCTAGTTTCTTTTGTATTAATTGAGTTGCAGCTAGTGGCTTACCAAATTGTTTTCTGTCTAGTGTATATTGACGTGCTCTAAACCAACAATCTTCAGCAGCACCCATAACACCCCATGCTATACCGTATCTAGCCCTATTTAAACAACCAAAAGGTCCTTTAAGACCACTTACATTAGGCATCAGATTTTCTTCTGGGACAAATACGTTTTCCATAACAATTTCACCTGTAATTGAGGCACGTAAGGATAATTTCCCTTTGATTTTAGGAGCGGTTAATCCATCCATTCCCTTTTCTAGAATAAAACCTTTTATGGCATCTCCGTGTTCTTTTGACTTTGCCCAAACAACAAAAACATCAGCTATTGGAGAGTTAGATATCCACATTTTAGAGCCTGACAAAGAATATCCACCATTTACTTTGGTTGCTGTTGTTTTCATAGATCCTGGATCTGAGCCAGCATCTGGTTCTGTTAAACCAAAACAACCAATTAATTTTCCCGATGCTAAACCAGGTAAGTATTTTTGTCTTTGATCTTCATTTCCATATGTATAAATCGGATGCATTACTAATGAAGATTGAACAGACATCATAGATCTATATCCTGAATCTATACGTTCAACTTCTTTTGCGACTAGACCATATGATACGTATGAGGCTCCTGCACAACCGTACTTTTCAGGTATAGTAATACCTAAAAGACCTAACTCTCCCATTTCCTTAAAAATTTCTTTGTCTGTTTTCTCGTCTAAAAAAGCTTCTTCTACTCTGGGTAAAAGTTTTGATTGTGCATAATCATGTGCAGTTGATTTAATAAGTTTCTCTTCTTCAGAAATAAGAGTGTCCAATAACAAAGGATCTTCCCAATTAAATTTAGGTTGGGAAACTTTTGTATTTTTTATATCAACAAAATTCTTTTCATTAGTATTGAGGGTAGAGTCCATAGTAATTCCTTATTTTTTTTCATATATAGCCAATGTATAAAAATAAATCCATCATTTTATTGAGAGTTATTTAATTTTAATATATGCCTCTCAATAAATTCTAATCTGTCCTGTCCCCAATAAATTTGATCTTCTAATATGTATGTTGGGGCTCCAAAAACATACTTATCAATCGCAATTTTAGTATATTCTTTAAATACATTCTCACATTCTTGACTTTTTGCTAAGGATAATAGGTCTTTCGAATTTAATTCTAATTTATCTGTAATATTTTTTAAAACATTCTCATCATCAACATTTAATTCTTCAACCCATAACGCATTCATTAAATCACCTGCTAGTTGAAAATCTTTATTAGTTTTTCTGATTTTAGCAGCAATTATCAATAAAGAAGGTAACAAAGATTTTGAAGGGAAAAATTTAGGCTCAGGAATAAGGTTTATATTAAGAAATTCTGCCCATCTTTTTAATTCTTGCAGTCGTATCTTTTGTCTTTGTAACGGTCGTTTGAAAACAGGAAGCCCGCCGCTAACAGGGAAAATTTCTACATAGTTAACAGGATACATATTTAGTTGGACATTAAATTCTTTTACTATGTTATAAACCCGATTGTGACCAAGAAAAGTCCACGGACTTCCATGACTCATAAAATAATCAATTTCTATCATCTTTTACCTTATTAGAATTAATTACCAAATCCTGAACCTTCGACTTTATATTCATCTCTAGGCGGACTAAACACATCTAATACTTTAGCCCCTTCTGGTCCTCCAATGATACCATGATAAACTCCACCAGGTGTTTGCCAAAAATCTCCCTTATTGATCTCAATTTCTTCATTCCCTTGAATTCTTATTCCAGACCCTTCTATTAAAAATCCCCATTGTTCTTGGGGATGTGAGTGGATTTTTCCTTTTGCATTGGGTTCAATTGTTACAATTGACAACATTGCTTGGTCCCCACTAAATATTCTGGTTGAAATACCCTCACCTAAAATTCTTTTGATTCCAGTATTTTCATCATTAACGTTATTAAAATAATGTTTCTGTGACATTCTTTTCTCCATAAAAAAATTTACATTGGTTTATCACCTGCAAATGTAATTCTGTGCATCAATCTTCTTTGGCCATGATAATCATTAATTGGATTGTGCATTGTGCATCTATTATCCCATATTGCTACAGAACCAGGTTTCCATTGAAATCTACATGTAAACTCAGATTTAATTTGGTGCTTGAATAAAAATTCTAAGATAGGTGTACTTTCTTCCTCAGTCATACCAACAAAGTTAGTTGTATGGGCTTCATTTACATAAAGTGATTTTTTCTTAGTTTCTGGATGTGTCCTTACAACTGGGTGAATTGCTTTTAATTCGTCACCTTTAAGGCCAACAGAAGCATGTTTCATAATATCAGATCTGGTTTTAGCAACTCTGGCCTTTCCTGATATATTTACCGCTTCTAATGTATCTAAAAAATTTTTCATGCCATCTGATAAACTTTCATAAGCAAGGTACTGATTTGACCACTCAGTATCTCCGCCGTATTTAGGTATTTCAATTCCGTACAACATTGTACCCATTGGAGGTTCTGCTTGGTACGTAGTATCACTATGCCAAATCCCTCCAAAATTATTTACATCTGTTTCTTTTTTTAATATTGGAGTAATTTCAGGAAAATCTTCTAAACTTTTTACAAATGGATATACAATTGGATTTCCAATTTTTTTTGCAAAAGCTTTCTGAGATTTAGGATCAAATTCTTGATCTCGGAAAAATATTACTTGATAGGTTAATAAAGCATCATATATCTCATTGACAACTTCTTCAGATAAGTCATCTGAAAGATTTACATTCTCTATTTGAGCACCTAATGCTCCGGCAGTAGGAAAAACTTCAATATTTTGGAAATCTTTCTTTGTATTAAAATGTATATTCATATTATAAAACGATCTCCTTAAAATAGAGAAACTCAAAAGAAATTATTTGCACTAAAAAAATTTAACGGCAATAATTTAGATGATAAATTAAAATAAATTTATTTCAATTATTACAAAGTAAATTTAATGAAAAAAATAATATCTCCACATCTTGAGGTTAGAGAGGACTGGTTAAGTCAACTAATAGAAGAACCAATCTCACCTAATATACCTATTATTGATCCACATCACCATCTTTGGAATGCAGGGTTTGGTAGATATTATGTTGAAGAACTATTAGAAGATATACAGTCATCGGGTCATAATATTAGGGCAACTGTATACATTATGAGTTCGTCAAATACAATAATGTACGGCAAAGATGGTCCAGATGAATTCAAGCCCCTAACTGAGATAGAATTTGCAACTAAGGAGGCTAAAAGAAGTGATCTTATTATCAATAATAAAGTTAAAGTCAACTCATCAATTGTTGGTTCACTAGATCTAACTTTTGGCAATAAGTTAGAACCTGTAATTGAAAAAGCATTAGATATTAGCGAAGGAAGACTTAAAGGCATAAGAATGCTTTTAGCTTCCCATGCAGATCCAAGAATAACGTCAGGTGCAGTGAAATCAGATCTCAATCTTATGCTACATCCAAATTTTATTGAAGGTGCAAGATGTCTTCAATCAGCTGGTTTGTCATTAGACTTTTGGATTTATCACACCCAACTTAATGAAATGGAAAAAATAGCGAGAGCGCTTCCAGATTTAAAAATAATTTTAAATCATATTGGAGGGCCTATACACCTTGGGGAGTATGAAGGAAAGCAAGCCCTAACTCATAGAGAATGGAGATCAGCTATGATGAGATTATCTAGATTACCAAATGTAAATGTAAAATTAGGTGGTTTGGGAATGGCTGTAAATGGTGCCAAATTTCATTTGAATTCTAAGCCTCCACACTCAAAAGATTTATCAGACGTTTGGAAACCATGGATTTATGAAACAATTAATATGTTTGGATTTGAAAGATGTATGTATGAAAGCAACTTTCCTGTTGATAAAGGGTCTTGTAGTTATGGATCTTTATGGAATGCGTTTAAAATAATTTCTGAAGACATGTCAGAAGAAGAAAAAAATAAATTATTTTATGAAAATGCTTCCAGAATATATAAAATAAAATTATGATTATTGTATATTGGGGTTAATCAAATGCAAGTATCTATTCTAGAACAATCTGTTTCAGTAGAAGGAAAGCCGCAGACACACACTATTCAAGATAGTATCAATCTCGCCATAAAAGCAGAACAACTCGGTTATAAAAGATTTTGGGTGTCAGAACATCACAATCATCCAACGATAATAGGAAGTGCCCCCGAAGTATTAATGGCTGCTATTGCAACTCAAACGAAAATAATTCGAATTGGAAGTGCTGGCATTATGTTGCCTCATTATGCTCCATTTAAAGTTGCAGAACAATTTAGAGTCTTAGAAGCAATAGCGCCTGGCAGAATAGACTTAGGACTTGGTAGAGCTCCAGGTTCCGATGGCAGGACTGCTCTAGCTTTAAATCCAAATAGTAGAGAAGATAGCGAACAATTTCCTGGTAACGTTAGAGATTTAATGGCTTGGGTATCTAATGAAAAATTATTAGAAGGACATCCGTTTAGACATTTAGTTGCTCAACCTGAATCTAAAACACATCCAGAAATTTGGATGTTAGGAACTTCAAACTATGGAGCCCAACTTGCTGCATACCTTGGAATACCATATTGTTTTGCCCATTTCATAACTGATGGCCAAGGAATGAAAAATGCTATCGATCTGTATAAATCAGAATTTCGTCCAAGCAAAAATTTTAATAAACCAATTGTGAATGTTTGCCTCTGGGCTTTAACTGCTAAAACAGAAGAAGAAGCGAAATATCTTTTTGCTTCCAGAGCAGCGTGGAAAATTGGTAGAAACTATGGTCACCTTGGACCAATAACTGATCCAGACAATGCATTAAATATAATTAACGAAAATAATTGGAATGAACAGTATGATTTTATGTTCAAAAACTCAATTGTTGGCGAAACTAGCAATACCAAAGAGAAGATTTCAAATTTAGTAAAAACCAATAATGTAGATGAGATTGCGATTTTGACTTGGTGTCATGACGAAAAAGCAAGAACTCGATCATATGAATTATTTGCAGATCAATTTAAATTAAAGGCAAAAAAATCTCTTCAAAAAACTTGTTAATAATTAAAAATCAAATATAAATAGCTATATTTCACATATTATTTAGGAGTTTCTTTTGTTATCTATTAATAACATTATATTTAGTGTTAAGTTATTTTTTACTCTTTTTATTATATTAATATTTACCGGATGTTCTCAAACTGACATGAAAGAATTTCAAAATAACACTCCTAAATTAGATTTATTTTCCTTTTTTGAAGGAGAAACAATTGCTTATGGAATTTTTGAAGACAGATTTGGTAACCTAAAGAGACAATTTCGCGTAAATATTAATGGAAAAGTTGATAATCAAATTCTTACACTAGATGAAGATTTTTTATATGATGATGGCGAGCAGGCAAAACGAATATGGAAAATTGAAAAGAAAATAGATGATAATCAAAAAATTGTATATGAAGGTCAAGCTGACGATGTTGAAGGTAAAGCTTCAGGTTTAATTTCGGGTAATGCTCTCAACTGGTCATATGATATTTACTTGAACATTAAAGGAAGTGATATAAAAGTTCATTTTAATGATTGGATTTATAAACAAAGTAAGGATTTAGCTATTAATAGAGCTTATGTTAGCAAGTTTGGAATTAATATTGGTTCTGTAACTTTAGTATTTCTGAGAGGAGATACTGCCAATAAAATTGGTCCTTTGGATTTACAAAAATGGTAGGGTTAGAATAACTTTGAAATTTCTAATTTTATTATTCATTATGTTTAATACAAACATAGCCTTATCTGAAACTCAAAATCAGGTATTTAAAAATAAAATTTCCGAAATTATTCTTGAAAAGTTTATACCAAACTTTAAATTAGTTGGGCGAGCAACTTATAAATTTCTTTTATTAGACATATATTATGCAACATTAATTTCTGAAACAGGTCATTACCCTTCAGATAAATTTGCTCTAATTTTGAGGTATAACAGAGATTTTACAAAAAAAAGTGTTGTCAAACAAACAGTTGAACAACTTCAAAAACAAAAAAAGTATAGTGAAAGTGAATTAATTGCCTTGAAGCAATTATTAAATAAAACTTTTAGAACTATTCAAAAAAATGATCAGTTCATTGCTGTAAAATTGTTAGATAAAGGTATATTCTACTTCAAAAATGAAAAGGTTTTAGAAACTAGTGATTTGGATTTTTTAGATTTGTTTTTTAATATATGGCTTAGAGAAAATAGCCAAGATCCTGATTTTACAAAATCACTTTTAGGTAAAGATAATTAAAGGAAATATTATATGCGTTTAAGTGCATTTTTTTTTGAAATTGTACCCATATCCGGTTTTTTTATTGGATCTCAGTATTATGATCTAATTATAGCAGCTTTTATTTCATTACTATTAAGTTTGTTTGTAATGGCTACTTTTTATTTAGTAGAGAAAAGAATTTCTAAATTTCAAATTTTTGCAATCTGTATGTCTGCTCTTTTTACACTATTTGCTTATTTATTTGAGAATGATCAATTTGTAAAAATACAACCTACGATATTTAACGGTTTTTTTAGTTCAGTATTGTTAATAGGAATTTTAAATAAAAAGGCAATGATGAAACAATTTTTTGGTTCTCAGTTTTTCCTAAATGACGATACTTGGTATAAATTAAGTTTGAGATGGGGATTATTTTTTTTATTTCTTACAATAATAAATGAAGTTGCCTGGAGAAACCTAGAAACTGACGACTGGGTTTTTATAAAAGTCTTCATATTAACTCCTTTAATTGGAGTATTTATGCTTGCTCAACTACCACTTACTTTAAGGGGAAGAATTAAAGTTAAATAATTCGTAAAATTAAAATATATTACAATATCCAATTAAGTAAATGGGGATCTAATGAGTATTAAAATCAAATATATAATTGTTCATGTAATTAAATCAGAATTGGATATCCCTTTCGCTTTTTCTCAAGGTTGGGTTAACAAAAGATCTGCCACACTTGTAGAGATTAAAACTAATGATGGGCTCACAGGTTGGGGAGAAGCTTTTTGTCAAGGATTAGAACCTCCTGAAATTTCGGCTGCTGTTATCGAAACTGCTCTAAAACCACTACTTTTAAACGAATCTCCATTGGATATAGAGGTTCTTTGGCACAAAATGTATAATGCTACTAGAGACTTTGGAAGAAAAGGGTCAGTAATCTCTGGGATAAGTGCTGTTGATATTGCATTGTGGGATATTTTAGGAAAATTTCTTAATCAGCCTATTCACCAATTATTGGGAGGTGCATTTAGAAAAAAAATTAAACCTTATGCTACTGGTTTTTATAGAATTAAAGGTCAAGGAGAAGCAAAAAGATTAGCAGAAGAGGCTCTATCACATTTTGAAAATAAATTTGATCATATGAAGGTTAAGCTTGGATTTGGTCTTCAAGATGATATTAAGTGTATGGAGGCTATATATGATGTATTGGAAAATAAAAATGTAACATTAATGATTGATACCAATCATGCTTATGGAAGATCAGAAGCATTCACTTTAGGAGAAGCCCTTAAAGATTATAATTTACGGTGGTATGAGGAACCAGTAACTCCTGAGGATATTCAGGGTTATACAGAGTTAAGATCAAAACTTAACATACCTATTGCAGGTGGTGAAAATGAACATACTTTGTACGGATTTAGAACACTATTTGAGGCTAAAGCTGTTGATATTGCTCAACCAGACATCGGATCCTGTGGTGGTATTTCTGGAGTAAGGCACATTATTAATTTAGCTCAAAGTTTTGGTGTAGAAGTTAACCCACATGTATGGGGCTCTGCAGTTGCTCAGGCTGCGTCAATCCAAGTTATTGCTTCTATTCCAACTACGCATCATTCGATTTATGCTAGATCTCCAATATTAGAATATGACCAATCAAGTCATCCTTTCAGAAGAGAGTTACTAGAAAATCCTCTTGAGTTAGACAACGGCATGGTCAATGTTTCATCAAAACCTGGTTTAGGTATTGAGATAAATGTAGACACAGTTAACAAATATAAATGTAATTATTAAGATATTATAAAATGATTGAATTAATAGATCCAATAATTAGTAGTAACAAGGTCGATATTTCAACGGGTCTTAATGTTCACTATCTAGAAGCTTCTAAGAACAATAATAATCGGCCCATTGCTCTTTTACTCCACGGCTTTCCTGAGTTAAGTTTTAGTTGGCGAAAAATAATACCAATTTTAGCTTATGAAGGCTTTAGGGTTATAGCGCCTGACATGAGAGGATATGGCCTCACATCTGGGGGTACTAAAAAATATGATACAAACATATCCGAATACAGACTATTAAACCTGACTACAGATATACTTAGTTTGATCAGTGCACTTAAAATCAATAAAGTTGATTTATTAGTAGGACATGATGCTGGATCATCAGTCGCAGGAACGTCAGCTTTGATTAGACCTGACATGTTCAAGTCAGTTGTGATGATGAGTGCTCCATTTACTGGCGCACCAAATGTAGATAGTAATTTATCGTATCAAGATCCAATACATAAAGACTTAGAAGAATTAAATCCTCCAAGAAAGCACTATCAATGGTATTACTCTACCCCTGAGGCTAATAAAGACATGCATCTGGATAGAGAAGGACTTCATAAGTTCCTAAGAGCTTACTATCATATGAAAAGTGCTGACTGGAAAGGTAACAATCCATATGAATTAGGTTCATGGACAGCCATAAATTTGGCTAAAATGCCTGAATACTACATTATGAAGTTAGATCAGACAATGGTCGAAGCAGTTATGTCCCAATATCCAAAAGATAGTTGTTACGAAAATTGGCTAAATGACAAAGAATTGGAGATATATTCCAATAGTTTTTATTCCAATTCGTTTCAACCAGCTCTTAACTGGTATAGGTGCATGACATCACCTTATCTAAATAGTGATTTGAAAGTTTTTTCAAATAAAAAAATTGAAGTACCTTCATGTTTTATTGCTGGAGAAAAAGACTGGGGGACTTTTCAAAAACCAGGTGCTTTAGATATAATGGAAAACACATTATGTACTAATTATTATGGTAGACATATTCTTAAAAATGCAGGACATTGGGTACAACAAGAAAATCCTAATGACGTAGCTGAAACATTATTAAACTTTTACAAAAATAAGTAATTTTTAGGTAGAAATTTGACTTTCTCAATATCTGGAAATCTTTTCAAGGGTATCGGAATAGCGAGTATAGGTGCTTTAATTTTATCACCTGATACTCTTTTCATGAGATGGTCTGAAATGGACGTTTGGTCTATGTTAGCTTGGAGGGGAATTGAGATGGGTGTCATCTTAGTTTTATTTTCAAGTTGTTTTAAAATTTATAGACAAAACTTTAAGTATGTCTATTCGAATGTCGGTCTAGGTATCATTTGCAGTCAAATTGTAAGCTCTTTTTTCTTTACATATGGTGTAGCCGAAACGTCAGTTTCTCTAATACTATTTTGTTTAGCAACCTCTCCTATTTTTGCTTCTATTTTTTCAATATTTATTCTTGATGAAAAAACAACTAATTCAACATGGATTACAGCTTTTTTTGCTCTAATAGGGGTAGGAATTTCTGTTGCCAACGGTGATGATGTTTTAAATGCCCCTCAAGGTAGCGTTTTAGTAGGTGCTATATGCGGGGTAGGAGCATCAGCAACATTAGGTTTAAGCTTAGTTCTACTTAGGTATAAGCCAAAAATTCCTGCTATGACAGTTACAGGAATAAGTGCTTTGGGTAATGGTTTTATTGGCTTACTAATAGTATCACCCGGATTGCTTTTCGAAGGTGATATATTATCAATTTCATTATCTGGATTAATTATATTACCAATATCATTTGCTTGTTTAACTTTTGCAACACGTTTCACACAAGCTTCAAATATTGGTCTTTTAATGTTGTTAGAAACTGCTCTTGGACCATTTTGGGTTTGGTTAGGTACAAATGAAACGCCAAACATCTTTATGATTTTTGGTGGAGTTATAGTAATTTTAAGTCTTGCTTGGTATATTTTATTTAACCAAATGAGAATTTCTTTTCCTAAATAATTACATTTATTAAGGGTATTTTTATGTCCAGTTTTTTGCAAGAATTAAACTTGCATAAAATTGTAATAAACCATTAATACAACCATGGAGATTAAAATTTTTAACTCACTATACATTTTCTTGAAACTAAAAAAATTTTAGCTATTTTTTTTTAAAAGATATTCTTTTTATTGACCTCTTAATGGGGTCTACAAGCAAAATAACATCTTGATTACTGAAATATGAATACTCTTGTAATTGCCTTCTTGTATTTCGATTAGACGGATTAGCGACTTCACCAGTCTTAATTTCTGCTATATATTCAATACCATCTTTTTCTACAAGTAAATCTGGTCTTAAATCAAATTCATTTAATTCTTCATCAATAAAAAAATAACCATTTAATTTAATTTGTTCATCTAATATTTTATATCCATTTTTTTTAAGAAGGTTAATAGAAGTTTTTTCTCCTTTCCTTCCTCTTTTTCGAACAAGCATGAAGAGAAAGTTTTTCCACCACAACCTTATCTTCCATCCAAGCCAAATGAAAAAAAATACTAAACTTGTAATGAGTATTAAAAGTAATAAATTATTTTCTATTATTTCAATCATATTTATTGATGAATTAAATTATTAATTTTGAGAATTTCCTTATACTTATTTGAGAGAAACTTAATTTAAAAACTATGTGGGTTTTAATACAAATTTTACAAATATAATTTATAAAAATTGATAAAAACTATTAATTGTTAAATCTTAAATCATTCAAGTTTTTTTGAAATGATAAAGGTAAATCAATACTTTTTAAAAAAATATGCCCCGACCCAGTGCCGGAGATACTGACTGATCCATATCCTAGAAGACGTCCGATAATTGATTGTTTTAAAACAACTTCTTCTATTTTACTAATACTAATTTCTTCAGTACTTCTAGCAATCCAACCTATTTTTTGAATATATCTGGTATTTGTTAAAGCTCTTTCAGTTGTCCATTTATTAATCATCATTTTTAAAAAAATAATAATTCCTATTATAAATATTCCTAAAAGTATTAAATATAAAAAAGCACTAAAAGTATATATCCAATGGTAATCTACCACATAAACAATTTTTTCGTCATCACCAATTGTTTCTTCTATATAACCCATTTAAACCTTCATATTAATTTTCAGAAAAAACTATAATTAAATCTTTTTTTTGAAATTGTATATATTTCGATTTATATGGATTTATTACAATACCATAACTCATCTCTTTATCATTATGAATATTTGAAGATATCGTTTTGAATTCTTCTAATCTATATCCAATTGCAATTTCATTTTTTTGACATGCTGAAAAAGATACTTCATGAAAATCTACATTTTTGTTAATAGAAACATAATCTTCAACTGATTTCATATAAATTTCAGCTCCTTCTGGCTTAAAAATCTCTGAAAATACAAGAGATAGTTTTTTGTTTTCCGAAATTTGTGCAATGGCCGAACTTATAAATTTTTCACTTAAAATAAAATCATCTATTTGTGAGTTCTGAATTAAGTCATGATTATTTGTATCAAAAAGCTCCGAAATAATTTTAAAAGAATATTTATTTAACCTTTTTATATCTCTCAAATTTATTATTATAGACATAGTTTTATTGTCAACTAAATCTTCATCATAACCTATTTCTTCATTATAAGTACTTTGAACAATTACAAAATCATATTTTTTAAATTTAATTTTATCTAGAAAAGTTCTATTTATTTTAGAAACATACTTATAAATGACAGTTAAGTTATTATACTCAACTGTTTTATTTTTTTTATTATCTTCAATTATTATTTCACATAATGAGCTTTTATTTGTATATTTACCTAATAGTTTTAAAACTTTCTTAGTATGATTATTAAAACCTAGAAATAAAAATTTTTCAGCTCTTGATCTATTTTTCTTTTTTGAAACTAAATTATCCTTAATTATTTTTTTAGGGTTTGGATTATCCATAACGAATGTACTATCATCGGATGAAATACCAATAATTTGGTCGTCCTCTCCTATCAAAAAATCTTTTTGTACATTTAACAAAACTTTATTTTTTCGACTAATACCTATCAAAATACTTGAATTATACAAATGTAAAGCTTCAGAAAAACGTTTCCCAATTAGTGATTTCTCTTTTTTAAAATATATTTCATCACCATCAAAATTCAACAGTTCTTCATAAACTATTGGCAATCCTGATTGTCTACATGTTTGAGCTTCTAATCTTGCTAAAAATTCATCTGATACAATTATTTCAACTTCATCTTTCCCAATTAATTTGCATAAATCAGCCTCTTCCTTACTTCCAACAACTGCTACAATATGAAATGGATCTTTTTTACGATTATTCCTATTTACTATAGCTAAAAGTGTTTTATGAACTTCATTATTCTTTTCAGAATATTGGTTAATTATAATTGACTTTGCCTGATTGAGATTTAATTGATAGAGACTATTTTTTGTAGACCTGTCACCTTCTCTGTAAATAATTTTAGTGTTTTTGAAGTTTTTAATATTTTTATTTACGATAGCTTTCATTTTGTCTCTTGGTTGATTTCCTAGAATAACAATGCAACTTTTTTTTTCACTCTCATTAGCTATTAAAAGTTCTTTTAATAAAGATATTACATGAGTTGAAAAACCTAAAATTACTATATGCCCTTTCTCATAAATGAAGGATGAGGAATTTTTTAAGAGTTTAAGTCTTTCATTTATTCCAGCACTTATTGCTCCAATTAGAGTGGCCGTTAGAAACAACCCTAATATAAACATGGTTAGATCTATAATTTCATATGTAAAAAATTCTTTACCAGAACTTTTATATTTTAAAGATGTGAAAATAAGATTTCTTATTATTTCAAATAAAGGAGAGTTTTCATTTACTCCTAATATAAAAACTAGCGTTGCAAAAAAAGCTGCAATTAAGAATATAACTCCAAATATTAATACAATTATATTAAAAGTGCCTCGACTAACAAAGTTGTCTAGCCTGTACATAAATTTATTAAATATCAGCCTCATATGATCATTCCCTCTTATTAATCTTTATTTAAAGAATTATTCTTCAAAAAAATTAAATTAAATAATTTTTTAGGCAGCAAAACTGCTCAACTATTTTAAATCTCATTTTTTTTGTTTTTTCATCAATTCTATTAAATTTGACACCCCAAACAGGTCCTGGCCAAGCAGGGTCATTTTTTTTTCTTAAAACAATGTGTATATGTAATTGAGTTACAATATTACCCAACATTCCAATATTTACTTTGTCATACTTTTCTGAAGATTTGATAAACTTTCCTACATCAACAGCAAAATTCATTAAGTAATTCCTTTCATTTATATTTAAATCACTTAATTCGGTTAAATTAAGTTTATTAGGTATCAAAACAATCCAAAAAAATTCTCTGGCATTCATAAGTCTTACCTGAAAACTTTCTAATTCTTTTACAAGTATTGTGTCACTTTCTAATCTTTTATCTAATTTAAACACTTCAAATTCCTATTGATTTAATCTAATTTTACATTGTCATAACTTTCAAGCTAGTTAACAGTTATAATATAGAGGATATTCTAATGGTAAAAGAAACAAATATTTCAATCAATAGTGACAGACTTTGGGATAGCTTAATGACGATGGCTAAAATTGGGCCTGGAATTGCTGGAGGTAATAATAGACAAACTGTTACCGTAGAAGATGGAGAAGCAAGAAAATTATTACAAAAATGGTCTGAAGATGCTGGCATGACAATGAAAGTAGATGAGCTTGGATCAATGTTTTTTAAAAGAGAAGGAACTGATAAAAATGCACTTCCAGTTGTCATTGGAAGCCATTTAGACACTCAACCAACAGGCGGGAAATATGACGGTGTTCTTGGAGTTTTAGCCGGACTAGAAATAGTTAGAACTCTTAATGATTTAAATATTCAAACAAAACATCCAATCCTAGTTGTAAATTGGACTAATGAAGAAGGTTCCCGTTTTCCTCCTGCAATGATGGCATCTGCAGGATATGCAGGAATATATGAGGTTAATACTCTTCTTTCAGCAAAAGATGCTGAAGGAAATATCTTTGGAATTGAGCTTGATAAAATAGGTTGGAAAGGCTCTGAGCCTGTTGGATCACAAAAATTCCACTGTTACTATGAATTGCATATAGAACAAGGACCTATTCTTGAAACAGAAGAAGTT
>QBXD01000018.1 GCA_003283875.1 SAR116 cluster bacterium AG-321-A13
TTAAATATGGGTAATTCTGGAACTGGGGCTAGATTGCTAATGGGTTTAGTAGCAGGATCTGACGTTGAAGCTACATTTATAGGGGACGAGTCTTTATCAAAAAGGCCAATGAAAAGAGTAACAACACCCTTAAAAAAAACAGGTGCAGTAATAAATAGTCGAACTAGTAATTTACCAATTAAAATACAAGGTAGTAAAATTCCTTTACCAATTAAATATCAAAGCCCTGTTTCATCTGCTCAAGTAAAATCCAGTATATTACTTGCAGGGTTATCCTCATTAGGAATAACAACAATTATAGAACCATCTTTATCGAGAGATCATACAGAAAGAATGCTCAAATTTTTTGGTGCTAATATTTCAACACATCAATTAGATGATATGTCATGGAAAATAACTTTAGACGGTATCCCTGAACTTAAGCCATTAAATCTTAGTATTCCAGCAGACCCATCTAGTGCAGCATTTCCAATAGTTTCTGCTATAATAACTCCTAATAGTAAAATTAAGGTTGAGAATGTGTGCATAAACGAGCTTAGGACTGGTTTATATAAAACTCTGATTGAAATGGGTGCCAATATTCAGTTTTCTAACCATAGAGAAAAGAATGGTGAATTGATTGCTGATATTACTGCAAGTTCAAGTAGCTTGAAAGGAATTACCGTCCCTAAATCAAGAGCTGCATCTATGATTGACGAATACCCTATATTATCAATAGCAGCAACCAGAGCAATAGGAAAAACAGTAATGGAAGGGGTTGAAGAGCTTAGATATAAGGAAACTGACAGGATAAAAACAGTTTGTGAGGGTTTGCAAAAAATAGGTGTGGTTACTCATGAAACAAGCGACAGCATGGTTATAGAGGGAAAAGGTCCTAATGCTAAAATAATTGGCAACGTAGAGATTGATTCCAACTTAGACCATAGAATTGCTATGTCTTTTTTATGTTTAGGTTTGATCACTGAAAAAGCAATAGTTGTAAGAAACACAGATACAATAAACTCTTCTTTTCCTTTTTTTATGCAAAAAATGAATGAGATTGGTAGTAACTTAAATTTTTTTAATTAACAGAAAAAACAATTTTTAATGATAGAAATAGCAATTGATGGAACAGCAGCTTCTGGAAAAGGTACTTTAGGCAAAAAACTATCTGATAAATATAGTTTTCCTTATTTAGATACAGGATTGTTGTATCGTAAGATTGCTTATGAGCTTATAAAGGATAATAAAGTCAACACGAAAGAATTAGAACAAACCAGTTGTGATTTTGCAATGATTTTAAATTTCAAAGAATTGAAAAATACAAATTTAAGAACTGAAGATGTTGCTAAACTTGCATCAAAAATTGCTACTTTTCCTGATCTTAGAAAGATTTTAAACAACAAACAAAAAGAATTTAACAATTCAAGCAAAAAAAAATTTGGTGGTTGTATTCTAGATGGAAGAGATATTGGTACCACAATTCTCCCAAATGCAGATTTTAAGTTCTTTATTACTGCATCATTAAAAATAAGAGCTAAAAGAAGATTGTTAGAAAAAAACATATCTTTCTTGCATGAAAATGATGAAAAGTGTATGTTGCAGGTTTTGATGAAAGATATGAGAGAAAGGGATAGACTAGATAGTAACAGACAAATATCACCTCTAGTTCCAGCTAAAGATGCTTATGTTATAGATACTACCTCAATTAATCCTGAAGAGTTATTGTTAAAAGTTGCCGATATTATTGAAAGAAAAAAATGAGATGCTAAAAAAATGGAGGTTTTAGCAAATTAAATAAACAAATAAACTACTGAAGATTTATTTTATTACAATTATTAGATTGATTTCTTTTGTTTCCATAATTATAACCTCAGTAAATTGCTTATATGCTAACTAGGATAGGAGAAAATATTGCCCCAAGCTGATGTAACAGCCTCACCTGTGAATGAAAGCTTTGCAGAATTACTAGATCAAAGCTTTCAAGAAATGACAAGCATTGAAGGTTCAGTTGTTGCTGGCACAGTATTGTCAGTTGAAAAAGATATGATTTTGATTGATGTAGGACTGAAGTCTGAAGGAAGAGTTCCATTAAGAGAATTTGGAAATAATGAAGAAGATATTAAAATAAATGCTGGAGACGTGGTTGAAGTTTATATTGAAAGGCTAGAAGATATAAACGGACATGCTATATTAAGTAGAGAAAAAGCAAGGCGAGAAGAGTCCTGGGTTAACCTAGAAAAAGCTCTCGAAAAACAACAAAGGGTTAATGGAGTTATATTCGGTAGGGTAAAAGGCGGATTTACAGTTGATCTTGAAGGTGCAACTGCTTTCTTACCCGGAAGTCAAGTTGATATCAGGCCTATTAAGGATTTAGGTGTTTTGATGGGAACGCCTCAACCATTCCAGATTTTGAAAATGGATAGAAGAAGAGGTAACATTGTTGTATCACGAAGAGCTGTTTTAGAAGATAGTAGAGCAGAAGCAAGATCTGAACTAGTGGCTAATCTTGAAGAAGGCCAAACTCTACAAGGTGTTATTAAAAATATTACTGATTATGGCGCTTTTGTTGATTTAGGTGGTGTGGATGGTCTATTACATGTAACAGATATCTCATGGAAAAGAATCAATCATCCATCAGAAGCTTTACAAATTGGTCAATCTGTTCAAGTTAAAGTTATAAAATTTAATGATGAAACACAAAGAATTTCATTAGGAATAAAACAACTTACTGAGGATCCATGGATACAGGTTTTTGAACGGTTCCCAGTTGGTACAAAAATGACAGGCATTGTAACAAATATTACAGATTATGGCTCTTTTGTTGAATTAGAAGACGGGATAGAAGGTCTAGTACATGTTTCCGAAATGAGTTGGACGAAAAAAAATGTCCATCCTGGCAAAATAGTATCTACTTCTGAAAAAGTTGAAGTTATGGTACTAGAGATAGATGTTCAAAAAAGGAGAATCTCTCTAGGAATAAAACAATGTGTAGATAACCCATGGGAAAATTATAAATTAAACAAAAAAATTGGAGAAATAATTGAAGGTGAGATAAGGAATATTACTGAATTTGGTTTATTCATAGGACTATCTGAAGACATAGATGGTTTAGTTCATCTGTCAGATTTAAGTTGGGATGGCAATGGAGATGAGTTGATAAAAACATATTCTAAAGGAAGTTTAATCAAAGCCAAAATATTAGACATTGATATAGATAAAGAGCGTATTTCTCTTGGAATCAAGCAATTGACTGAAGACGTTACTGCTACAGAAATAGGAAATATAAGAAAAGGTTCAACAGTTACTTGCACTATTTCAAATATTATTGATAACGGTCTTGAGGTTAATGTTGGTGAAAATCTAAAAGGATTTATAAAGAAAAGTGACCTATCACGCGAAAGAGCAGATCAAAAAACCGATAGATATGGTGTGGGTGATAAAATTGATGCTGCAGTTATTAATATTGACAAAAAGAGTAGAAAAATTTCACTTTCAATTAAAGCAAAAGAAATAGAAGAAGAAAAGAAAGCTATGGCTGAGTTCGGATCGTCTGATAGTGGCGCAAGCTTAGGTGATATTTTAGGAGCTGCATTGGCTAAGAAAGATAAAAGTTCTTCATAACATATTAAGAAGGTTGTAATATTGAATAAATCAGATTTAATAATAAAAATTGCTAATATTAATCCTGAATTGTATCAAAAAGATGCAAACAAAATAATTAATGTATTTTTCAATACCCTTAGCTTCGCTCTGAGTAAAAACGAAAGAGTTGAATTACGAGGTTTTGGAGTGTTTGATGTTAAGAAAAGAGAGGCTAGAATTGCCAGAAATCCAAAAAATGGAGAGGTTGTAGCTGTACCGTCAAAAAATATTCCTTTCTTTAGAATGGGCAAAGCAATGAAAGATCGTATCAACAAATGATACTTATAAGTTTGATTTTTCATCTAGTTAGTATGTAATGAAACATTCATTTGAGATTAAGATTTGTGGAATAAATGATCAAATTTCAATGAATGCTGCTTTAAATATTGGTGTTAACTACATTGGTTTAGTTTTTTATCATAAATCTCCTAGGAATTTATCAATAACGAGAGCTAAATTACTAACAAAAAATAGAACTAAAAAATCCAAAATAGTTGCTTTAACTGTAAATCCTAACGATATTTTTTTACAAGAAATTAAAAAATTTATAAAACCAGATTATATTCAACTACATGGAGAAGAATCTCCTAAAAGATGTGAAAATATTAAAGATAAATTTAACATCCCTTTAATAAAAGGGATTGGAATTAAAAAAGATATAGATTTAAAAAGACACATTAAAACATATGCAGAAATTTGTGATATTTTAATATTAGATGCACCTTCAGAGGAATTGCCTGGTGGAAATGGTAAAAAATTTGATTGGAAAATTTTAAAAAATTATAAATCAAAAAAAAAATGGATGCTTGCTGGGGGTTTAAATATAAATAACATAAGTGAAGCAATCGATATTACTAGACCACCCGCGATAGATATTTCATCTGGACTTGAAACAATAAAAGGTGTTAAGGATCCTCAATTAATTAAAAACTTTGTTTTAAAATGTAGAAATTTATAATGGATTAATTATGTCAGAAATTAATTTAAATAGTTTAAAAAAAGGACCTGATTCAAATGGTAAATTTGGAATTCATGGTGGAAGATTTGTTGCAGAAACATTAATGCCTCTTATTCTTGAAGTAGAAAATTCATATGAAAAGGCAATTAAAAATCAATCTTTTATTAATGAATTAGAAATGTATAGAAGAGATTACATAGGAAGACCTAGCCCTTTATATTTTGCAGAAAGATTAACTGAACATTTTGGGGGAGCTAAAATCTACCTAAAAAGAGACGAGCTTAATCATACTGGAGCGCATAAAATTAATAATGTAATAGGCCAAATTTTATTAGCTAAAAACATGGGTAAAAATAAAATAATTGCTGAAACTGGTGCAGGTCAGCATGGTGTAGCAACTGCAACGGCATGTGCCCTATTCGGATTTGAGTGTGAAGTATTTATGGGTGCAATGGATATTGAAAGACAAAAACCAAATGTTCAAAGAATGCAATTATTAGGTGCTAAAATTACCCCAGTAACTTCAGGAACTGGTACATTAAAAGATGCAATGAATGATGCGTTAAGATTTTGGGTATCAAACGCTAATACACATTTTTATATTATTGGTACTGCTGCTGGACCTCATCCTTATCCAAAAATGGTCCGCGACTTCCAATCTGTAATAGGAGAAGAAGCAAAAAAACAAATTTTAGAAAAAGAAAATAGACTACCTGATGTTTTAGTTGCGTGTATTGGGGGTGGATCTAACGCTTTGGGATTATTCCATCCTTTTCTTGATGATAAAGAGGTCGAAATTTTTGGTGTGGAAGCTGCCGGTAAAGGTCTGAAATCTGACTTTCACGCTGCTTCCCTCTCGGCTGGATCTCCTGGTATACTTCATGGCAACAGAACTTATTTGCTTCAAGACAATAATGGACAAATAAATGACGCACACTCAATTTCTGCCGGGCTTGACTATCCTGGAATAGGTCCCGAGCATTCTTGGTTATATGATATAGGAAGGATTAAATATTTATCGACGACAGATGAAGAAAGTTTAATTGCTTTTAAGCTGTGTAGCAGATTAGAAGGAATTATACCTGCACTTGAACCAGCTCATGCTTTACATATTACTGGTGAACTTGCTACTAAAAGAAAAGGTCAGATTATAATTATGAATATGTGTGGTAGAGGAGATAAAGATTTGTCATCAGTATTACCATTAATAATGAAGAAATAAAATTAATAAAAGCTGATGAACCGTATTAAACAAACTTTTAATGAACTTAAAAAAAATAATAAAAAAGCTGTTGGAATTTTTATAACAGCTGGAGATCCTGATTTTAAAAGCTCTCTTAATCTAATAAAAAAATTACCCGAAAACGGTGTAGATTTTATTGAAATTGGAATGCCCTTTTCTGATCCAATGGCTGACGGACCTTCAATTCAACTATCAAGTCAAAGAGCCCTTAAATCAGGTACAAGCTTAACAAAATGTTTGTCTCTAGTAGAAAACTTTAGAAAAAAAAATAATCATACACCAATTATCTTGATGGGATATTACAACCCTATATATAAATTTGGTAAAAACAAATTTGTAAATAAATGCCTTGAAATTGGAGTTGATGGTCTAATTATCGTTGATTTACCACCAGAAGAGGATGAAGAATTTTATATTGAAGCTGAAAGAAATAAACTGAGTGTAATTAGACTAGTTACACCTACGACCGATGAGAAAAGGCTTAATAAAATATTATTCAATGCAACTGGGTTTGTATATTATGTATCAATAACAGGAATTACGGGGACACAAACCCCAAATGTAGCTAATGTATCAATAAATTTGAAAAAAATAACAACTGTTACTGATCTTCCAGTAGTTATAGGATTTGGAATTAGATCACCTTCTCAAGCATCATCCATGGCTAATATTTCAGATGGCATAGTCATAGGGTCTGCGGTAGTTGATTTAATAAAATCATCATTAGATAATGACGATAATCCAACGAAACAAACTCTTAACTCATGTTTAGATTTTATAAGAAAAGTTTCAGAAAATGTTAAACATAATTAAGCCTTATTGTATATTTATTTAGAAAATATGGAGTTTAGAATTGAATTGGATTAAAGAAACAGTATTACCTAGGTTCAAGGCTTTTGTTAAAATAAAAGAGCCTGAAGAAATCTTGTGGATTAAATGTAAATCATGCTCTCAAATGATATTTCATAAAGAATTTCATGAAAGCAATAATGTTTGTAAATCTTGCGGTTTTCACGACCATCTGTCTGCAAGAGAAAGAATTAATTTTCTTTTAGACAAGGATACTATTGAAGATATTTTAATACCAAAATTAAAATTAGACCCTATTAATTTCAAAGATAAAAAAAAATACATTGATCGTATAAAAGATGCTCAAAATAAAACAAAATTAGAAGACGCATTGTTGGTAAGTTTTGGTCTAGTAAATAAAATACCAGTAGTATTAGCATGTTTTGACTTCTCATTTATGGCTGGATCTATGGGAAGATATGTAGGAGATGGATTGATAGTAGCTGCTAAAGAAGCTATAAAAAGACAATGTTCTCTAATAGTAGTGCCATCTTCAGGTGGAGCAAGGATGCAGGAGGGTATATTTTCCTTGATGCAAATGCCAAGAACAACAATTGCAATTAATAAAATTAAAAAGGAAAATCTACCCTATATTGTTCTACTTGCCAATCCTACAACTGGTGGAGTTACAGCGAGTTTTGCAATGCTTGGAGACATCCATATAGCTGAACCAGGGGCAATAGTTGGATTTGCTGGAAGAAGAGTTATTGAAGAAACTGTTAAAGAAAACCTTCCAGAAGATTTTCAAACAGCAGAATATTTAAAATCTCATGGCATGATAGACATTGTTATTCCTAGATCTGAGCAAAAAGAAAAAATTTCACATTTATTAAAAACACTAACTTTTTATATTAATTAAAAATAAATATTAATATTTTTTAATAAAATGATCAAAAAATATAAATTATCACACATATTAAATAGAATGTTTTCACTTCACCCGAAACTGATAGACTTCGATCTTTCCAGATTAAAATTACTAATGAAAAAATTTAATAACCCACAAAACAGGTTACAAAATGTAATTCATATTGCAGGTACTAATGGCAAAGGTTCAACAGCATCTTTTCTTAAGGAAATATTGGAATATCATAAGTTATCAGTAAATTTATATACATCGCCTCATTTAATTAATTTTAATGAGCGTATAAGAATAAATAATAAGTTAATTTCAGATGAAAAACTGATTAAAATTTTAGAAGAAGTAGAAACAAAAAATGCTAATAACCCAATTACATTTTTTGAAATAACGACAGCAGCAGCTATAATTGCTTTTGAAAGACAACCAAGTGATGTGAATATATTTGAAACAGGCTTAGGTGGTAGATTAGATGCCACAAATATTATTGAAAATAAAAAACTTACTATAATAACTAAAATAGGTTTTGACCATATTGAGTTCCTTGGAGAAAAAATTGAAGAGATAGCGCGCGAAAAAGCTGGAATTTTTAGAAAAAACACCCCAGTTATTATTGCGAAGCAAAAGAATATAAAAGCACGTCAAACCCTTTTAGCATGCGCAAAAAATTTAAAAACTGAAATAATTGATATTGAAAATATTTCTACAAATACAATACTTGGATTAAGTGGTGATCATCAATATGAGAATGCATCTACAGCTTATACTGCTGCAAAAAAAATATTACCATTAATATCCTTATCAAAGACAAATTTAGCTTTAAAACAAGCAAATTGGCCTGGAAGAATTCATCAGATAAGACAAGGAAAAATTATCAATTATAGAAATAACATAACAATCTTAGACGGTGCACATAATAGTGATAGTGCATATGTGTTGAATCAATATTTAAATAAAAAATCTATAGGAAAATGGAATTTAATAATTGGCATGTTGAAAAATAGAGATGTTGAAAATTTTGTAAAAATATTCAAAAATCATATTAATAAAGCGTTTGCTATGGCTATTCCTGAAGTAGAGTCGTCATATTCTCCAGATGAAATAGTTATAAAATTAAAAAAAATAGGGTTAGAAGTACTTCCTGCACAAAATTTGGAAAATGCCTTACAACATGCTGAAAAAGATATACCTCTTTTAATTACTGGATCACTTTATTTAGCAGGAAATACTCTAAAATTTAATAAAACAAAGATTGATTAAATTGTCTCGTTAACCCAAGATTCAAGAGCTGATTTTGGTAACGCACCCATTTTTTCAGATATTTTTTGACCATCTTTGAAAATCATTAAAGCTGGTATACTTCTTATACCATAAGCTTGAGATGTTGAAGGATTCTCGTCAACATTTATTTTCACTATTTTCAGTTTGGTGGCCATTTCTTCAGATAATTCCTCAAGAGACGGACCAATAGCTTTACAGGGGCCACACCACTCTGCCCAAAAATCAACTAAAACTGGTTCTTTTGATTCTAAGACATCTTCTTTAAATTTTTGGTCATTAGTTTTATTGGTTGCCATTTTTTATCTCCTAACTTTCTTTGCTAATTATAATTTATTGATATTTCTTTTCTAAATCTTGAAGAAACTTATCTAATTCTTCTAAAAATAATAGTTTTTCGTCATCACCCTTGATCTCAAATTGTTCTCTAAAAGTATCTAATTCATGATATGATTTTGGTATTGTGTTCCATTTTTCATTATCAGTACTTAAAATTTGTTTTGCAATAATTTTATGAATAATATCATAATCGGATTTGGGAAGTACTAAAGGTGCTTCTTCATAGATTAATCTTTGAGCAAAGTATTTATATCTTTGATCTTTAAAATGGTTTGATATATAAAACTTCTCTTCCCAATCGGCATTATGAAAATCTATCATTTTTGATTTATCATTGTTATCTGGAAATCCTCCAAAATATAAGGTATCTTCAGGTTGTAAATCAATCTGAGATTTATAAATCTCCTTTTCTTCATTTTCTTCAAATAATATTCTCTGTATTTTATTTTTAAAATCTGGGTTATTTTTAATCATCTTTGCTCTTTTGTGAAGAACTTCAATTCCTATAGATTTGTAAAGAGGTATTTTTTGAATGTAGCTTGCATCCAATAATACAGGATTTTTATTATTTTTTATTTCTCTTATTAGTTTAGGTCTTTGTTTAATTTTAATTTTCAAATCTTTTATTGACATATCAAAATAATCAACAGGATCATGAAGCAAATCAAAACACTGAGGATAGTTAAAATGATTTTTGCATAAGTAAGTGACTACGTGAGTACTGAATTTACCAAAAAAATATTCATCCATACAAACAACATTATTGTTAATTAGGAAGTTATCAACATCAATTTTAGTACTGTTATTCAAAGCAGAATTCCAAATTATATTTGCTTTTTTTTGTAAAATTTTTGTAATTTCCATAGTAGCTTCTACATCACCCATAGCGTCATGTGCATTATGAGTAATCTGGTTTAACTTAGTCAAATTATCTAGTTTGAATATTTGATTCCCTTTTTCATTCATGCCAACTTCTAAACATTCCGGATAATAATATTTAGATGATCTTGTTATTCCTAAAACATCAGCCCTTTTATTTCCATTAAATTGAGTGATATATGGTTCTAGAAGTAATTTAAAAAAAGTTTTTCTAAGAAACTCTTCATCAAAAGAAATAGTATTATATCCAATAAATATTGCTGGAGACCATTTTTTAAATTTATCCTGAAGCTTTTTGATTAAACCATAATGTGACAAATTTACATTTTTCAACATCTCTATTGATGTTTTGTTAACTAATAAAGCACCAGGTTCGGGAACCAAACCTGTTCTTAAACTACATCTATCTTCAAATCTTTCAAGCTCATTAAAATTATTGTCGACTAAGATAGCGGCAACTTGAATAATTTGATCCCAAGTAGAATTTCTTCCTGTAGTCTCCAAATCATAAAAAACAAAATTCATACTCATTTAGTCATATCCAACTTTAAGGAAAGTTCTTTTATCCTATTAAACCAATTTTCAGATCCAAATAGTGAAATTTTTCTTAATTCTGAAAATTGCATTTCATTGCCACCAATAAAAGAGATAGTAATGTTTAAGGGGTCTAAATTTTTAATTTCTAAATTAAACTTTGGCCATTCTAGCAAAATAATTTTTTTTTTAGATCTTCAAAGACACCGATTTCTTCAACTTCTTCAAAGTTATTAATTCTATAAAAATCACAATGCCAAATTTCTATAACTTTATTCAAAGGATAAGTTTGAACGAGGTTAAATGTTGGACTTGGTACTTCTTTTATATTTGTAATACTGTTTATAATAGACTTACATAGAAAAGTTTTACCAACTCCTAAATCACCTTCAAAAGTAATTAAATCGTTTGCCTTTAATA
This sequence comes from SAR116 cluster bacterium AG-321-A13, assembly GCA_003283875.1. Taxonomy (GTDB): domain Bacteria; phylum Pseudomonadota; class Alphaproteobacteria; order Puniceispirillales; family Marisalimonadaceae; genus Marisalimonas. Next base: position 10,984 of record QBXD01000018.1, read on the forward strand.
ATCCGGATATCAAATCACCAATATCTTTCATTTCATTTTCAGAGTTGACAATAATTTCTGATAATGCCTTCATGCTCAATATCTATAATTATCAGATTTGAAAGGACCTTGAACTGAAACACCAATATAATCAGCTTGCTCATTTGATAATTTAGATAAAGTCGCCCCTACCTTTTCCAAGTGAAATGTAGCGACTTTTTCATCTAGATGTCTTGGTAACGTATAGACCTTATTTTCATAGTTTCTAGAATTTTGCCAAATTTCAATCTGTGCTAAGACTTGATTGGTAAATGAAGCACTCATCACAAAACTAGGGTGCCCAGTTGCACAACCCAAATTAACTAATCTTCCTTTTGCTAATACAATTAGTCGTTTACCATCTTGAAACTCAACTTCATCCACTTGAGGTTTAACTTCTGACCACTTCATATTTTGTAATGATTCAACCTGTATTTCAGAATCAAAATGACCTATATTGCAAACTATAGCTCTATCTTTCATATCTCTCATGTGATCAACTGTAATGACATCTTTATTACCAGTTGCAGTTACAAAAATATCTCCTCTAGGGCAAGCTTCTTCCATTGAACATACTTCATAACCTTCCATTGCAGCTTGTAATGCGCAAATTGGGTCAATTTCTGTTACAATTACTCTTGCTCCACCCTGACGAAGGGATGCCGCTGATCCTTTACCAACATCACCAAACCCAGCTACTACAGCTACTTTACCAGATAACATGACATCTGTAGCTCTTCTAATACCGTCAACTAAAGATTCTCTACATCCGTATAGATTATCAAACTTAGATTTTGTTACAGAGTCATTTACATTTATCGCTGGAAAAGGAAGATCACCCTTTTCAGCCATTTGATATAATCTTAAAACACCTGTCGTTGTTTCTTCAGTTACTCCTTTTATACTGTTTTTGACCCTAGTAAACCAACCTGGTGAAGATTTGAGTCTAGACATAATTTGGGCTTTAAGCGCTTCTTCTTCTTCATTAGCTGGAGAAGCAAGCACCTTTTCTCCACTTTCAGCTTTAGCTCCCAAAATTATGTAAAGTGTGGCATCTCCACCGTCATCAAGAATCATATTAGCAAACGTATCTTCAGACCATGTAAATATTTTATCAACATACTCCCAATATTCTTTTAGAGTTTCACCCTTTTTAGCAAAAACTGGAATATTTTGCTCAGCAATAGCCGAAGCAGCATGATCTTGTGTTGAAAATATATTACAACTAGCCCATCTAACAGTTGCTCCAAGGCTTACCAAAGTTTCAATAAGTACAGCTGTTTGTATAGTCATATGTAAACAGCCTGCTATTCTAGTTCCTTTTAATGGTTGTTCTTTTCCATATAATTCTCTGCAAGCAGTCAATCCTGGCATCTCTGTCTCAGCAATTGATATTTCTTTTCTACCCCATTTGGCAAGGCTAATATCTGATATTGAATAATCTTTCATAATAATCCCTAAAAATTTTTATACTTCTATAACATTCTAACTATCTTTTGAAAACTGTGAATTTATTACTTTTTAATTTTTTATGCTTTTATATTTCTAGAAAACTTACTTTAACACTACCTCCGACACATTCATTCTTTTGGTTAAATCTATTTAAAGCTTCAATAGTCCCTCCATGCGCTAGGACTATTTGTTTTGAAATGGATAAACCCAAACCTGAATGATTTCCAAACTTTTCATTTTTAGGTCTATCTGTATAAAATCTATCAAAAACTTTATTTAGAGATCCATTTGAAAAACCTGGACCATTGTCTTCAACTAGAATAATAATATGTTCTAAGCTTTTTTCTAAACTTATATTTATAATCTGTTTATCAGTAGAAAAAGAAACCGCATTTTGTATTAAATTATCAAAAACCTGCGCAATCTTATTTTCATTACCAAAAATATACATATCTTCGGAATATTTTAAAAAATTTATATTACAATTAACCGTAGATGATCTTACATCAACCAAAGTTTCAAGCAGATTCGAAATATTTATTTTTTTCATTTCTATTCTAGATAATTCTGAATCTAGCCTTGAAGCTGCAGAAATATCGTTAATTAATCTATTAATTCTTTCAACATCATTTTGGATAACCTTTATTAATTTTTTCTGTTCACTTGCGCTTCTTACTTTACTAATTGTTTCTGAAGCAGACCTAACAGATGTTATGGGATTTTTTAACTCATGTGCGACATCCGCAGCAAATTCTGCTATGTGATCTATTCTTTTTTGTAATTCATTAGTCATTTTAAAAAATGATCGCGCTAGTTTACCTATTTCGTCCTTTCTAAATCTAAATTCACTTAGATTAAAAGTTTTCATCATTTTGTCTTCTGCTATTTTATCTGCCTCATTTGATAACTTTACTATAGGGTTAGTTATTGATCTTCCAAAATAAAGAGCAAGAGTAATGGTAGCTAATAGAATTACCCCAAATGCTTTGAAAAGTTCAGTTTCCAGGTCTACTAATTCTTTTTCTATTTTGTTGCCCGAAACTGATAGAAGAACAGCGCCCCTAATCATACGAATATTTTTGATAGGTATTGCAACTGATAAAAATAAATTTCCACTTTTATCTTGCCTGAGTACTTTTGTGTTTTCACCTCTCAGAGCCATGATGATTTCTGGAAAATCTTCTAACGAAAATTCTCTATTATCAACATAAAGTGGAAGATTTAGTGGTTTTGATATAATATTTGAAAATAAAAAGACAAAGTCAGTGAAATAAGTTTTTAAAGAAAAATCCTTATCTACGGATGGTAAAGGGCTTACTTTAACAAATGGACTATATTTCATGCTTGCTTTTGTGTCGGCTATTAAATTCCCGTATATATTGAAAAGTCTTGCTCTAATGTTAGATCCGTAATCAACTTTAGGAATAAGACTTTGTAAAGCAGGACTAGAGATTTGATTATTTTGAATTAGGCCATATTGATTTTCTGCCAACGCAAGTGCTTTTGTTAGAGTAAGACCTTGTCTTTCTATAGCTGCAAACTCAGATTTAATTAAAATTTCTTGATACTTGTTGAAGTAAATTATAATGATTGGATATAATAAAACTGGTAATAAAATTATAAATAAAATTCTCATTTTAAGAGGAAAATATAATCTCTTTATAATTCTAAAAAACTTTCTCAATTTTTATACATCTCTATACCTATACCCAACCCCGTATAGAGTTTCAATACAATCAAAATCTTTATCAAAAACTCTAAATTTTCTTCTCATTCTCTTTATATGACTATCAATAGTTCTGTCATCAACATATATAGTTTCTCCATATGCTGTGTCTATAAGTTGATCTCTATTTTTTACTAATCCTGGTCTAAGTGCTAATGTATAAAGTATTAAAAATTCTGTAACAGTCAGCCTTATCTCTTGTCCTTTCCACTTACAAAGATGCCTGTCTGGATCAAGAGACAAGTCATTTCTTTGGATCATTTTATCTGATGAATCTGAATTTTTAAATAAAGTCCTTCTAAGGACTGCTCTAATTCTTTCTATAAGTAGTTTTTGCGAAAATGGCTTAGTTATGTAGTCATCAGCACCCATTCTAAGACCAATTGCTTCGTCTATTTCATCATCTTTACTGGTTAAAAAAATAACTGGTACATCATTAGAATCCCTTAGACGTTTTAAAAGTTCCATACCATCCATTTTTGGCATTTTAATGTCTAAAACAGCTATATCCGGAGAGTTTCTTTGTAATGCAACAAGTCCTTGTTCACTATCATTATAAGTTTCAACTGACCAACCCTCTGCCCTTAAGGCAAGGGAAACAGATGCTAAAATATTACTATCATCATCAACAAGTATTATCTTTTCACTCATTATTTCACCTGTATTTAAAAAAATAATTATTCATTTATAATTATTTGATGAGAAAATTTAGGTTTATTCAAGGCTAAATTAAGTTAATTTATGTTAAATAATGTAATCAATGAGCTTCAGCCCAATTATTTCCAACACCTACATCTACTTTTAAGTTAACTTTCAAAGGTACCATTGGTAAGTTAGCAGTTTCCATTATGGGTAATATAACATTTTTAAATTCTTCAATATTTTTTTCTCTAATTTCAAATACTAACTCATCATGAACTTGCATCAGCATAGAAATTTCTTTTTTATTTATTAACTGTTTATGAATTTTAATCATCGCCAATTTAATAATGTCCGCTGCAGTACCTTGAATAGGAGCATTAATAGCTTGCCTTTCTGCAAACCCTCTTAGCTTTTGGTTTTTGGAATTACTATCATTAATATAAATACGTCTATTAAATAGAGTTTCTACATAACCATCACTATCTAAATTAGATTTAATTTGTTCCATATAATCTCTAATTCTTGGGAATCTGTAGAAGTATGAACTAATAAAATCCTTTGCTTCATTTGCAGAACATTTTAACTGCTTTGCAAGACCATATGCTGAAATACCATAGATAATCCCAAAATTAATAGTCTTTGCCTTTCTTCTAAACTCTGAAGTCATTTCTTTTATTGGTATACCAAACACCTTAGAAGCAGTATCAGCATGAATATCTAAATTATCATTAAATGCATCCAACATCTTATTTTCATCTGCAATATGGGCAATCAACCTTAATTCAATTTGAGAATAATCCATTGAAACTAATTTGAACCCATGCTTTGGCTCAAAAGCTGTTCTAATTAATCTTCCTTCTTCAGTTCTAATTGGTATATTCTGTAAATTTGGGTTTGAAGAAGACAGTCTTCCTGTACTCGCTCCAACCATGGAATAGTTAGTGTGAACTCTATGAGTTTTAAGGTTTATTTGTTCAACTAATGCATCCGTGTAAGTGCTTTTAAGTTTAGAAAAATGTCTCCAACTCAAAATAAAATCTCCAATTTCGTATCCCATATCAGAAATCTTTTCTAATATTTCAACACTTGTTTGCCAGGAGCCATTTTTTGAACGTTTGCCACCTTCAATTTTCATCTTATCAAATAAAATTTCTCCTAACTGTTTGGGAGAACCTATATTGAAATTAGTTTTACTCATTTTGAATATTTGTTCTTCCAATTTATCAATCTGACTTGATAAATTTTTAGAAATTTCATTGAGTTTTTTAGGATTAATGATTATTCCTGTATTTTCCATTTCTAACAATACATTAATCAATGGATTTTCTAGTCTTTTATAAACTGAAAACTTTTTATCATTAATTATTCTTGGTAAAACTCTATTGTAAATTGATAGAGTTATATCAGCATCTTCAGCCGCGTAATTTAAAGCATCTACGGGTGACAATTGATTAAATGAAATTTTATTTTTTCCTTTTCCACAAATATCATCATATTTGATGGTATCATGGTTTAATTCACGCAATGCCAAAGCATCTAATTTGTGACTATCCACTCTTCCTGGATCTACCACATATGAAATACACATAGTATCACCAACAGGGTTTAAATTAATATTACCATTATGTTCTTGTTTCATTACTAATGAATCGTATTTAATATTATGACCAATTTTAAAAATTGAACTATCTTCTAGAAGTGGTTTAATTAAAGAAATTGCGTCATCAAATGGAATTTGTTTGAATGATTTTACATCATCAAAAATAAACCCTGACTGATTATTTTCCAAATTTATTCCATGCCTTAAAGGTATGTAACAAGCCTCACCTTCTTCAAATGACAATGATAGACCAACTAAGTTAGCATTTTTAGCATTTAAAGAGTCAGTTTCACAATCTACAGCAATAGTAGGTTTATCATAGCATCTGTCTAAAAAAAGTTTTAAGTCCGATAAATTTTCAATTAAATAATAATTTTTTGAAATGGATTTAAATTCCTGATCATTTTTAATAACATCTAATTTTGAAACTTTTGATTCTTCTTTGATTTCTTCTTTCACAACATTTTCATATTTATTTAATAAGCTTTTAAATCCGTGTAATTTTAAAAAAGGAATAAGTTTGTTGAGGTCTAAAATAGAGTTTATTTTGAACTCATCAATTTTTGACTTAACTGGCACATCTTTTTTTAAGGTTACTAATGATCTAGATAATCTTGCTTGATCAGCATATTCTATTAAATTTTCTCTTCTTTTATTTTGCTTTATTTCAGTTGCTCTGGTCAACAGTTGTTCTAAATCACCGTATTGATTTATTAACTCTGCAGCTGTTTTAACACCAATTCCAGGAACTCCAGGTATATTGTCACTGCTGTCACCTGCAAGTGATTGAACATCGATCACTTTACTTGAATAAACCCCAAATTTTTCAAAAACTTGCTCATCATTAATCCAATATTGTTTCATTGGATCAAATAAAACTGTGTTATCATCAACTAATTGCATAAGATCTTTGTCACTAGAAATTATTATTACCTTTTTATTTGTTTTTTGGGCGATGTTTGAATATGTTGCTATTAAGTCGTCAGCTTCAAAACCTTCCATTTCAACAACAGGTAAGCCAATAGCATTAGTTGCTTCTCTGATAATTGAAAATTGGGGGATTAGTTCTTCCGGGGGGTCAGATCGATTAGCTTTATATAAATCGTAGAGATCATTCCTAAATGTTTTTTTTGCAACGTCAAATATAACAGCTACGTACATTGGTTTAAAATCATCAATTAGCTTGAGTAGCATTTTTGTATAACCAAACACTGCATTAACAGGCACCCCATTTTCATTTGTCATAGAGGGCAACCCATAAAAAGCTCTAAAAATATAACCTGAACCATCAATTAAGATTAAATTATTCGGGTCATTGAGTTTTATATCTGGTCTTTTATTGTGTTTTAAATTATCGCTCATTTAAGATTATTTTAAATAAAAAATTACAGTTATTGTATTGATCTTATATCATATATAAATTGATGTAATTGTCATTAAATCATAAAGATCTGACATTTTTTTTTTAATATGAGAAAATCATTAGAAAGTTTATAAATGAATAAAAATTATTGGGAAATTCCAGATAATAAATTAGCCTTAGAAATTAAAAATCTTAATAAATTCTATGATGGAGAAACAAAAAACATTGCATTAAACAATGTATCTTTAAATATTCCAGCTGGAAGTATTTTTGGTCTTTTAGGCCCTAATGGTGCAGGTAAATCAACTCTGATAAATATTATTTCTGGAGCGGTAATTAAAAGTTCTGGCAAGGTAATTGTGTGGGGTTATGATATTGATAAACATAGAAAACAATCCAAACTAGCAATAGGTGTTGTTCCACAAGAGTTAAATGTTGATGCTTTTTTTACTCCTCAAGAAACTTTAAATTTACATTCTGGTATGTTTAATGTTCCAAAAAAATTTTGGAGGACAGATGAACTATTAAAGTTAATGGATTTGAGTAATAAAGCTAAGAGTTATAGTCGAACATTATCTGGTGGAATGAAAAGAAGATTACTAGTGGCTAAAGCAATGGTTCATTCACCCCCAATTGTTATACTAGACGAGCCTACTGCAGGGGTAGATGTAGAGTTGAGACAAAAATTATGGAAATATTTTAAAAAATTGAATGAACAAGGTGTTACTATAATATTAACTACGCACTATCTAGAAGAGGCAGAAAATTTATGTGACCACATAGCTATTGTTAGTAAAGGTGAAATTGTTGCGAATGAAACCACAAATTCTCTTCTTGCAAAATCAAACAAAAAAATCATTAAAATCAAATTAGGTAAAAATGAGATTTCGACCAAAGATAAAAATTTTCTTAAAAATATTGGACAAATAATGACTCATGATAATAAAGTGCAATTTCACTTTAATCCTAATAAAATATCTACGAAAAAAGTTATTGAAACCTTATATAAATCGAAGTTGGATATAATAGATTTATCTACGAAAGATGTTAGTCTTGAAGATATTTTTATTGATATGACAAGAGAAAACAATAGTAAAATATAAATGATATGGTTTGTTTATATGTTAAGATGTAGAGATAATTCAATCTACACTGGCATAACCAATAACTTAGACAAACGAATTGGGGCACATATGTCAGGAAATGGCTCCAAATATCTTAGAGGAAGATTACCTGTGGAATTGATTTATAAAGAAAATTTTTCAAATAGAAGTAGCGCTGGTAAAAGAGAAATAGAAGTAAAAAAACTAAAGAAAAAAGAAAAAGAATTATTAATAAAGTCTGCAAAACAACTTTAGGGGGAGAAAATATGTCTAAATCAAAGTATATTTTTATAGTTTCTATGAATGTAAAGCCTGAGTTTGAAAGTCTCTTTAATGAAGTATACGACAAGGAACACATACCTTATTTATTGGAAGTGCCAGGAGTTAATAAAGTCACAAGAGGTCATGGCGTTCCTTTTATGTTCTCTATTGGAGGTAAAACTAAGTCAATGGATGCTCCAAGTCAAAAGTTTGTAGCAATGTATGAAATAGAAAATCAAGACGTAGTTAACAGTAGTGAATGGTCTGTAGCCGTAGAAAAAGGTCGATGGAGTACTCACGTAAGGCAACATACAAGCGAAAGATCTCATTTTATGTATAAGTACTGTTAATTTTTAAAGTATAACAATTAAAATTATTTTTTTGACTTTTTCAAAGATATTAGTTCATACTACTTTCACTTATTTATACTTTGGGGAGTGTATTGATGACAAATATTATTGAAACAAAATTTGGGACCCTCGTTAATACAAGTAAAATTGCTGCAGGTAGCGCGTCTAGCATAAAAAAAACTGGAGCTTTTTATAATTTTTCTATCAGAGTTAGCCAAGATGATATTCGTGAATATTCCTTTACAGATTTGGCCAGAGCTGAATATATGAGAAGAATTATGATAGGTCATCTGGAAGAAAAAATAAAAAAAGAGTCTAAAGGCTAGTGCGTAATTCATTGTATTATACAAAGATTTAATTTTATTTAATAACTCATTATAATAAATCATTATTGTTAAAGATATTTAATTGATAAATATATGTCAGATTTTTAAGCTGATACATATTGTTTAATTATAGAGAATTCATACAAATTGATTAATTTTTAATAACAAAGATAGTTTCTGCATAAATAAATTACATAAACCAAATTTGTATTGAAAAAAACTTTGAGATATTTCAAGTTTTGTTCAATATAATTTAAGCCATGGGGGAAAATCATGGAGAATAAGAATGTTTTTTGCAATTATGTTAGTATGTTCACCAATGAACTTAATCCACTATGAAAAAGAATGTTTTGGGATTGAGGACACTAAAGGCTTCTATTCAACAGAAGCTAAATGTAATAAAAGAATAAATGAAATGGAAAATGAGTTATTACACGTCATTAATTATCCAGCAGTTATTAGTAAGAATTGCATTAAAGTTAAATTAGAATCTGTATAATTCTAGCTTAAAAAATTAAGAATTTTTATTTAACTCATTAGATATAAATTCTTTGAAGAATATTAGTTTAGATAAATATTTATTGATTTGTAAATAACTTACCAAATAAGAAGCGTAATACTTATTATTTTCAACTAAACCAATTATCATATTCTAGATAGGTTACAATAATTGCTAAAATAATATATGCACTAGCATACCATTTAAATATATAGGTGTGTGGTTTTCCATTTTTTTTCAATTTGTGTCCTTTTAAAAAATATTGTCATTAGAATATGTACCCAATGCCAAGACTAAGCAACCAAAAAGCACCAAATAAAAAATGTAAAAAAATTGAAAAATAAATTGCTTTTAAAAACTTGTTTTTACCATTATCCCACCAACTGACAAATATATATATAAACTTTGAAAATTTATTCTCTCCGTCATTCCACCAATTAGTAAATTTTTTTTCTGTCAGTTTTCTGTTCATAAATCATTTTAGGACAAGCAATAAATATTTTCAATTTCTAAAATTTGAAGTATGGTATGCCGTATATGTTAATTTAATTTTTATTAAAAAACAAATCGTAACATTAGTGTATAATTATAGTTTAAAATTTTATCATCAATAAGTACATATATCATTTTATTTATTTAACTATAAATTGGTACCCCATATTTGGATTGGTAAGTATAGAAGGGCTAATAAAAAAGAAAATGTAACCCTTTAACAAAATAAAAAATGTTACAACACATAAAAATATTTTTAGTTCTTTTCTCATAATTAGTGCTTAACATGTATTAATCAATTTTAATAATAGATTATTATTTTCATTATTTACATTCATCAGATGCCACCCATTCTGGCAAAGGTTCACCTCCGGTGTAATGATTTTGTGCCGGTGTTTCTCTAAACAGACAATATACATCTTCGTTAGTAATATTTAATGTTTCTTTGAGAACTTCAGATATACCGTCAACAAGAGCTTTTTTTCTTCTCGCATCTCTCCCGGGTCTCAAATCCACATCAATAACTGGAAGACCATCACCTATAAAACCAAAAGCCTCTCTAATAGAAACATAGTCATATTTAACTTCTTTAGGAGCTAATGTTTTTAATACAACTTCTTTTACTTTAATATGTATTTTTTTTAATATCTTTAGAAACACCTTCAGGAACATCTATTCTTATTAATGGCATTTTATATCCTATAAATATTTTTAAATATTAAGTAGGAGTATACTAATCTAATGAGATATTATCCGTAAAGTATTATCCATTTAGTTTATGGATCTAGTAATACAGCAGAGTTATTGTAATCAAATTTATTGGTACATGGTTAGTGCTAAAGATGTTAACTAAGTCTATATTATTCAGAAAATGTAAAACTATTTTTATTTAAAAATTGCTGAAACGTTTCCAAACAAACTAGAGTTAACCTCTATCAGTTTTTTATCAACTATTGGTATTGGAGGACCATATGCCCCTGTCAAAATAAGATCCCCTTTTTTTATTTGATTATTCACCTTAGCTTGTTCCATAACAAACCACTCAACTGCTGATAACATGTCAATAGGCCATATTTTATTTGTCCATTTATCTATTATGATTTTATCATAAATCAATTTTAGGTCAGTAATTTCTGCAAATTTTGGTTTGTCTATTCCTAGACCACAAACCACACCGGCATTTATTGCATTATTTGAAATATGTTCTGCACCATAGGGTTTGTCACCATAAAATATTAAATTGTGTATTTCAATTATTGGGTGAATTGTGTCAATTGAAGCTAATATATATTCAAAACTAACTTCTTTAGGATGTAAATCACGATTGAATCTTATACCAAATTCAGCTTCCATTGCTGGATTTGAATAATTTTCTTTATTTAATTTTATTCCATTTGAATAAAGTTCACTTTCCCATAAACGTCCCCATGCTGGATGGGAAAAACCATATTTTTTTTGTGTTTGTTTTGAAATACTTCCAATTTTGTAACCGATTACTTTTTCACCTCTCTTTATTCTGAGATCAGTTAGTATTGATTGAATTTTATAAGCATCTGAGATACAAATCTTGATATTTTTATTTTTAAACAAAGCACTATGATTTTTTACATCATAATCGTTTAAAATTCTGTGGGCATAGCTCTCTAATTTATTTTGAGTTAATTCATTCATATTGTATTGTTCTTAAATTAAATACTTTATCTACATCTTCATTAAGAGTATTACAAATTAAGTATAAAGTAATCATATGTCTCGTTAAAAAAAACGTACTTAATATTATTAGCATTGTTGTTAGAAGAATTATTTATACTAGATTAATGTAGTTATTAGTTTCCAATAATATAATCTAAAAGAGTAATTGCTTTGTTTAAAGTTACTTTGGGCATCATGATAAGATTTGAAGCATGAAGCATGTACATGAAATAAATAAAATATTTTATAAATTCTTAATTAATAGTGAAAAACCAATAATAATTAGAATTACTAAAATGGTTTTTCTAAATATTTCGTTGGATAATCTTACCCTAATTTTAGTACCCAAATACTGTCCTAATAAAGCTGGTGCTGTAATGATAAGACTTACTAACAAATCATAAAAATTTCCTAAACCATGAAAAATGAGGGATGAATATAATGGTAAAGAAGCTAAAAAATACATTGTTGCTGTAGTCCTTATAAAATTCTCTTTTGCTAAATTTAATGAAACTAAAAAGGTAATTATAGGTGGTGCATAGAACGTAGACACCCCTCCCAGGATACCAGAAAAAAAACCAATAAAGATTGATATTATTTTCTCATATTTTGGTTTAAGCCAATTTAGATTTAATCCTAAAAAGTTGAAAGACGTAAAAATAATAATTGTCAACGCAATTATTATTGAGATTGTTTTCAAATTTAAACTTAATATTAGTTTTCCACCAATAAGTATACCTAAAAAAAGTGTTATAAACATTGGAAAAAACCTAGAATTACTTATTCCTCTTTTGATATCCATTTGGATAAAATTTGTTACTATAACTGGAAAGCATAAAAGCATCATTGCTTTAGTAGGAGGTAAAATAAAAGCTATCAATGGAACTGAAAACATAGACATTCCAATGCCAACAGATCCTTTAACTATTCCTCCAAAAAATACAGAGCATAAAATTACTACAAAAGTAATAATTTCAAAATATTCTAAAAACATATTTGTACTTTAAGTGGAACAAACATAACTCGTAAAGTGTAAACTTATTAAGTTATTGATGTAGCAGGATATATTAAGAAGAAGCAAAGATGTATAACTCATGATAATAGATTGAAAATGAGTCAATAGAGAGTTTTTAATTTATGTATATATTATATAATTTAGAAAAGTTAATTTTTAAATTAATATTCACTGTGTTAATGCATTTTATTAATTATTAAAACTTTTGCCAAAAATTTGGGTTTGGTAATAAATGTTCAAATTGGTTAGAGTTTTTTAGCATAATTGAGATATCACCAGATATTGAAATTCTATCTTCATTTGATAAATTTCTCAAAGTGGAGTGTGCTGTTTTAGAAGGAAAAATAACGATTTCATCTTCCAAAGCGTCAATCTCAAAAACAGATTGGTTAAGATTATTTATATCACTAAGTAAACCCTTTTGTACTTTATCATAGGAAAATAATTTATCTGCAATTTCGTTTGGGTTTTCATTAAAACTAAAAACAATATTACCAGAGTTTAAGGGTTTTTTTAAATAATAAGCAAAACTAATATTGGACTGCCAGTGTTTATGAGGATTTAAATACTCATCTTTATCACAAACTGTGGCCCAAGATCTTTGCATATAAAAATCAATCATCTCTATATTTATATTTAATGTACTGGTATATTCCTTAACTTAAATTCCAATTTCTTTATATAGTTTTCTAAAAAACTTATTTCTTAATAAGAATTGCTCCCCATTAATATCGCTTGTCTAAGCTGAATTACTATTCTGATTTGAGTTTTTAATGTCTAAAATACGTTTTATCATAATAGCTTTTTGGCTATTATTTATATTAATAACGTCTTTAAAAATACTAAAAGGCATAAATTGAAAAGATTTTGTTGATTTATCTTGGACTATTCATCTTTTTAATTAAATATTATGAAATTGACATTTATTGTCTAAAAGATATTTATAAAAGCCTGAAAATATTGTTTAAATGTTTAATTTATTGATAATTATTTAACTAAGATTTAGCTAATGTATTAAAAATTAGATTATAGGGTTGAGGTTTAAAATAAAAATCTATTTAGAAAATTAATATCTAAAATTTTGTTGTTTTAGAGAATTGTACCGTAAAGTATTAATCATTTTTGAATTCACATACTACTATGCCTCTATTATTAAATATTTTAAACACAAATTTTGCTAGTGTAAGACAATTTTCAGATGTAAAAGCTAAACTCAAAATTCTTTCACACTTTGTTTTACATTTTAATTTAGCGTTCTTAGTATAGATAAAGTGGATATGAATATGTGTAAATATATCTAACTATAATAACGCTTATATTGGTTATATTTGATAGTTATTCAAAACTTTTTTAACACTTAGTATAATACTGCCCGGGCATGGGACATGGGGTATTGCTAGATATATATATATTTAGGGTGAACTGCAAATATATTGATATGGATTAATAATTATAATCTAGTAAGTTAAGGGTTCTAGTGGTTAATCTTTTAACAGTGATCTTCTTGAAAAAATTTTGATTTTCTTCAAAGTGTTTCTCTATTACTTTTTGACCTTTTAAAAAAGCATTTTCATCTTCATATTCAAATAATGTTGATAAAGCAAAGCCACCCTCTTTGTTCCATACCTGATTTAATCTAAAACGCATTAATCCAATTTTCTTCATATTCTCATAAAAATTTGCGCCTGTTTTTTCAACATAGTTTATAAATAAATCCATTTCTGCTTCACTAGAAAAATCTATTAAAACATGACTAATTAATTTTGCTGATGGGAATGAATTCTTTTGTTCTTGCATAAATTACAACCCCCTTTAATAAATTAACTAAATAACGACAAAATAAGTATATAAAATAATAAAGGATAAAATACCAATAGTTACAATCTAAAAAAAACTATTCATCTTCAATACTAATCTATCTTTTCTAAAAGGTTAAAATTAGTTTGAGAAGTAAATCTTCCATTTGTATTACCTCCAACTATAGTCATTGTAGCTCCCATTTCCTTAATCTGTTTTTTTATATCTAAATGTTCACCAGCCTTTTTATAAGAGTTTTCCCATTCCTTTTCTGACTTCCAAACTGTTAAGAATTGAAATGAGGTATTAGATATATCAATAAATAAAGAAAAATTTAACCCGTGTTTAAACAAAGTATCTGTGTAGTTTATACAAAAAAGTCTAAAAGATTCTTTTGATACCTTGTTAACAAATTTAAAAATATGAGTTCTTGTGTACATGCCTTTAACCTCTAAATTAAAAATTTCTTAATTCGCTTTATACCAACTACTTAACTCTACCGTTTCATATTTTGGTTTTAAAGCAGATGTAAATCTATCTATCTCAACTACAAAAAAACTAGCATATTTATCCGTACCCCAACTTTGAACTTGTTTTTCTACATCTTCTTTTGATTTTGCTAAATAATGTGAACAAAAAAAGGTGCTGTCGTTTCCAAGCCATGTTTGGAAACATGTTGCAAACTCTCCTACTGCGTCTTCAGCCCATTTACCATGCGTTACACCTTTAGGATATAATTTTTTAAAAGATGCTTTGTATTCATTTGACAATTCTTCTGACAGAAAATCATAAATTACAATAAAGTTATTCTTTCTATTTTCAGTATTTGTTTCTTTCATTAACCTATCAATCTAAAGAATACTCAATTGATCCCTCAAATGACCTTATTTTTAAGTTAGTTTTTAATTCATTAATTTCTGGATTATTCATAATTTTGATTTTATCTGCGGATTTCTTATCTTTGAATCCAGCAATAACAAACGCTGACTCTTCATTAACTCTAAAAACTTTTGCAGATGTTTGACCCTGTTTTAAATTTTTTGGAAAATGAGTAAATCTTAAATAATCTAAAAAAATATTTAATTGCAGTTTGGTAGGAGCTGTTATTTCTACAATTCTAACGTACATCATTTAATTTGAACATTAGCATTGTTTATTAATTTTGACATTTCAATTACCGTTTCGCCCTCTGACTTACTTACTATTCCTCCCATTTCCTTTATATCATTCCAAAACTTGTTAGAAAACTTTGTTCTTGTTTTTAATAAATATGATTTATTCTTCCATAAATGAAACATATCTATTTGAGTATCTGACACTTCTGTGAAGCACCTAATTAACAAGCCTCCATTTTCATTAAATAAGTCTTCACTCATGTTTTTAAGGGACATGACTATAGAATCTTTGGCTAATTTATTTTGTAATTTTACAGTAACTGTAATCCCATACATATTTTGAATTCCGAAAGTATTCTAATTCTATTATATTCTAATCCAATCAGACACATCTCGTAAAGTGTTAACCATTTCAAAGGGCATAAAACAGAGTTAGTGTAATCAAAGTCAATGGTACATGAGATGTGGTTGAAGTGGCTTTACGTGTCTGAGTGAGTAACGAGTTAAACTTTAAGGTCCTGAAGAACAATATTTCGACTTGCCTCTATAACAGGGTCCGCGGCTTGCAGTTCTTTCATTATGTTTTTGGTGAAATTTTCTAATTCCATTTGAGATTGTTTAAAAGCATTTGGACTATCATACTCAAACAACACAGATATTTTAAATGTTCCCTTCATATTCCATATTTGATTAAGACAAAACCTTGTGCATCCTTTTTTTTTAAGTTTATCAAACAATGCTGTACCATTATCTTCCCAAATTCTTCTAAAAAGAAGCATTTGCGCTTCTGTCTTGAAAGTAAAGGTATTGTAAGTCATTAAATTTGCTTTTGTATCCAATATAAACTCCCAGTCTGCAAAAATTTATAATAAATTAAAGTATCAATCAAATCTATCTATGTTAAGTAAAAAGGGACAAAATGTTTCTCAATTTGTTTCACAGTTTTAATTGAAAATAAGAAAACGTAATAATTACAATATGTTAAATTTTAGAATGGTGCGGCTGAGAAGAGTTAAGTTCATCCTATACGCACCACTTGTAGTTGTATACAAGCTCTATACTCAGTTTATGTATTACTAAATCTGTGTCAACAGGCACATAATGGTCTACCGTTTGGTCTACCCTAAATGTTACATCTTAAATTAGCGTTCTTAGTACAGATAAATGGGTCACTAAATATGTATAAATATACCTAACTAAAATAAC